>CACXAK010000018.1 GCA_902765655.1 uncultured bacterium
ATATCTGCTGCGGCTTCATAGTTTTGTGCTGTTTTCAGCGGTGTTTCTCCCTGAGTGTAATCCTGTACTGCCTGAGAGAATGATTTTAATGCTTTTTTTGTTTTTTTAAATTTAAGATGGGCCTTGGCTGTATTGGATGAAACAAAGCCCTTCAAATTATAATTATCCGTTTCATTTGCAATATCTTGAGCTATACCGTAGTAGTCAAATGCTTCCTTTTCATACATATCGGTATAAATATTCCCCATTTTTGTAAGAGATGCGCTCTGTGCCGGAAGATTTTCAGCTTCTCCGGCATGAGAAACAGCACTTGCATAATGGTTTAGTGCAGGTGTAATTTGGCTTACATCATCATAAATTTGACCCATAGAATAATATGCTTTTGCTTTTACATTTTCATCAGCGGAAAGTTTTGTTGCCTGATGATAGCTCTTTAATGCCTGTGGAAGGTAATCGTGATTATCATATATTTTCCCGACCTCAAAATATATTTTGCCTGAAGTTTCTTTGTCATCAATTTCATTTGCTCTGTTTAACGCTTTTTCAAATGTCTGAATTGCTTTTTCGGGATTTTGGGCATAAGCATATTTTTTCGCCTGAATAAACAGTGATTTTAATTGTTTATCTTGAGGAATTTTTACGGAAGAATCGCCTGCAACATTGATAGGAATTATTTTAGAGCTTTCCTGAACCTGTTGCGGAGCTTCCTGATTTGTTTCCTGTAATTCTTCCTGACGTTTTGTTTTGCTTGTTGAACCGTCAGGGAATTTCACCAAAAATCTTTCGTTAATATCATTTTCGTCATATTTGAAATTGATTTTCTGTAAAAACAGAGTATCAACCCAATTTTCAACAACTTTTGATTCTTTGTTCAAAGTTTCTGAAATATGCCCGTCAAGTAATGATGCGGCATTTTTAAGGTTTGATTTTATAAGTTTTACATTAGGATTTTCTTTGGTAACTTGTTTTTCAATTAAAGCAATATATCCGTCAACTTCTTCCGAAATATTATCAGGTGTTCCTATTGCAACTGCGGTATTTCTGAAATCTTTCAGAATTTGTGCAATATTAATTTGGGTATTATTAAAATCCGTGTGGCTTTCCTGAACATTCTGAACATAGGATTGGGGTTGACCTTGTGGTGCTTTTTTTGCATTAATGTTTACATTTGAATATGCGCTTGCGGCAAAAGATTGCGCATAATTTGGAGTATATGCGGGTTTGTTTTCCTGTGTATATTGCAGACCTTTGCTTCTTGAATTTTGATCAGCGCTTTCCTGACGCTGAGTATTGGTTGAAGCAGTTTGTTCTTCCTGTTCTCTGCGTCTTACTCCGCTTCTGCCATCCTGATTGACATAAGGTCTTTGATATATATTGTTAAGACTCAATCCCATGTATACTACCTTTTGTGCATTTATTGCTTTCTACTACAAGTCCGGTACTTTATTTGTACCATATTTCGGAGTTTATGTAGTCAATCATTTGTATGATTTTTGACATGTTTTATTTAAGGATTTTTAGGGAAATGTCAAATTGGCAGAATTTAAATTTTCAAAATAAAAAAGGTGCGAATTACCGCACCTTTTTATGTGTATTATTATATGAATTATTCTCCTACGGCTTCGGCGCAATCAGGACAAATACCGTTTGAATTTAATTCACGGTATTTCCAGCAGCGGCAGCATTTTTCGCCTTTTGCTTTCACTACCCATACCTGATAACCTTCTTCTGTATGTTCATTCAGAATTTCTTCAGGTGGTTTTTCTTCGGTAAGTTTTGCCTGAGATACTATATAAATATCTGCCAAATCGGTTTCATTTGATTTTAAAACTGAATTATCATCGGCTTTTATATATACTCCGACTTCTAAGGCACTGCCAACTTTTTTATCAGCTCTCAACGGTTCAATTGCTCTTGTTACTACTTCTCTTGATTTCAGAATTTTGCCAAAATCTTCGGCAAGTTGTTCATTGTTCCATTGTGGGTGAACAATAGGGAAATCAGAAAGCAAAATACTTACTAAACCGCCTTTTTGAGCTTCAGGAACACTTTGCCAGATGTCTTCTGCCTGATGCGGCATTACAGGAACTAAAATTCTGACTAATGCCATAAGGTTTTCATACAAAACTGTCTGACAAGCTCTGCGGGATAATGATTTTTTACCGGCAGTGTATAATCTGTCTTTTACGATGTCAAGATAGAATGAGCTTAAATCAACTGCTGCAAAGTTTTGCAAACATTGGAAATATTTGTAAAACTCATAATTTTCAAATGCTTGTCTTACTTCTTCAATCAGTTTATTTAATTTATGAAGTGCAAATTTGTCGATAAGTTTTAAATCCTCATATTTTACATAATCATTTGCAGGGTCAAAATCAAACAAATTCCCGATTAAGAATCTTGCTGTGTTTCTGGTTTTCTTAAATATTTCAACAAGTTGTCCTACAATGTTGTTACCGATTTTTATATCGTTTTTATAATCAACTGATGCAGCCCATAATCTCAAAATATCCGCACCGTATTTTTGAATAATGTCATCAGGTCTTATGTAGTTCCCCAAAGATTTTGACATTTTTCTGCCGTCTTCGCCGAAAACAAATCCGTGAGTCAGAACCTGTTTATATGGTGCTTTACCCTGAGTTGCAATTGATGTTAATAAAGAAGACTGGAACCATCCTCTGTGCTGATCGGAACCTTCAAGGTACAAATCAACAGGTGTGTGTCCGAGTTCATCCGAGCGTTTTTCTACGACTGCTCTCCATGAAATCCCGGAATCAAACCAAACGTCCATAATATCTTTTTCTTTTTTGAAATGTGTGCTTCCGCATTTAGGACATTTGTATCCGGCAGGTAAAAGTTCTTCTGCGTTATGATTTACCCATGCATCAGAGCTTTCTTTTTCAAAGATTTTTGCAACATTTTCAATAGTTTCATCCGTACAAATGACTTCACCGCAATCTTCACAATAGAAAATCGGAATAGGTACGCCCCACGCTCTCTGGCGGGAAATACACCAATCCGTACGACCTGCAACCATGTTACCTATACGGCTCTCTCCGCTTGCAGGAATCCATTTGACATTATGAATAGCATCCATTGCTTCTTGTCTGAATTTATCTACTTTTACAAACCATTGCGGAGTTGCTCTGTAAATAACAGGATGTTTACATCTCCAGCAGTGAGGGTAGCTGTGGGAAATTTCATTTTGATAAACTAAGGAATTTACCCCTTCAAGCATATCAATAACCATATCATTGCCTTTGTAGTAAGGAACACCGACAAGCTCAGGAATTCCTACTTCTTCTTTCCAGCATCCCGTTGCATCAAGTGGTGAAAATACTTCAACGCCGTATTTTACACCAACTTCGTAGTCCTCAAGACCATGTCCCGGAGCCGTATGAACTAAACCGGTACCGGCATCAAGAGTTACGTGTTCGCCTAAAATTATTTTTGATTTTCTATTTACAAGCGGATGTTTTGTTTCCATAAGTTCGAAATCTTGTCCGATTGCAGTACCGATTACTCTGATATCTGATTCTTCCCAACCGACATCTGAGAGGAAAGTTCCCAACAAATCAGTTGCTGCAACGTATATATCATTTTTGTATTCAAATAAAGTATATTCAAATCTTGGGTGCATTGAAATTGCAACGTTTGACGGAATTGTCCAAGGAGTTGTTGTCCAGATTATCGCATATACTTTTTTATTTTCAGTATCAATAATTTTTTTAATTTTTTCTGTTGATTCTTCATCAAATTCAAATCTGACATATATTGATTTTGAAGAAATGTCGGCATATTCAACTTCAGCTTCTGCAAGAGCTGTTTCGCATGAAGCACACCAATAAACAGGTTTTAAACCTTTTTCAATGTAGCCCTTTTTATACATTTCTCCAAAAACTCTGACTTGTTCGGCTTCATATTCTCCGTTGATTGTCAGATACGGTTTTTCCCAATTGCCTAATACACCCAAACCTCTGAAGGCCTTTTCCTGTCCTTTTAAGCTTTTTAGTGCATATTCTCTGCACTTTAATCTTAATTCACCTTCTGTAATTGAATGACGACCGCCTTTTAAATTTTTAACAACAGCATTTTCAATCGGTAAACCGTGAGCATCATATCCGGGCACATAAGGACTGTAATAGCCGTTCATAGATTTATATTTGATAATAATATCTTTTAAAATTTTATTTAAAGCAGTACCTACGTGAATTTTTTCGGAACTCAAATACGGAGGTCCGTCATGAAGTACAAATGAATTTGATTTATCACGATTTGACAGCATCTTTTCATAAATATTATTTTCTTCCCAAAATTGTTGAATTTGTGGTTCTCTCTGGGTCGCATTTGCTCTCATGGCTAAAGTTGTCTGAGGCAGATTCAGGGTATCTTTGTATTGTTTTTGTTCTGTTGTTTCTGTCATTTATTTATCCTCTATTATTTGTTTTACTTCTGCTGTTTTGGTTTTGGGAGCAATTAAACTCCAAAAACCGCCTTCTTTGTCACATTCTTGTATATATGTATTCATTTTGTCATAATCAAAACAATTTTCCCATCTTGCAATAACTACTGTTGCAACACAGTTTCCGATTAAATTTACTGTTGTTCTTCCCATATCAAGGATTTGATCAATACCCAAAAGAATTGCAACCCCGACAATCGGGATATTGAAACTCGTAAGTGTACCTGCAAGAACAATTAAAGCAACTCTCGGTACTCCTGCTATACCTTTACTTGTAAGCATCAGAGCTAGCATCATTATAATCTGCTGCTCCAAACCAAGTTCAAGTCCGTTTATTTGTGCACAAAAAATTACTGCCATTGCAAGATATAACGTACTTCCGTCAAGATTAAAAGTATAGCCTGTCGGCATTACAAAACTGACAATATTTTGCGGGACTCCGAATCTTTCCATCAAATCAATAGCTTTTGGAAACGCAGCTTCTGAACTTGCGGTAGTGAATGCAAGTATTGCCGGTTCCTGTACCACTCTTAAAAGATTCCTTAATGAAATTTTTGCGTATTTGCAGGCAATAAACAAAACCAAAAATACAAATACGATAAGAGCTGTATATAAAGAGAAAATTACTTTAAAATAATTTTTCAGTATTGATAATCCGTTCATCCCGACAGTTGATGCAATCGCACCGAAAATTCCTAATGGCGCAAAGTACATTACATATTCGGTAAATTTAAACATTACCTGAGAAACAGACTCCAAAAGTGTCATAACCGGTTTTGCTTTTTCTCCGACTGCACATATTGCGATTGCAAAGAATATTGAAAATACAACAATTTGCAGCAAATTTCCGTTTGCCATTGCTTCAACAATACTTGTCGGGAAAATATTATATACTATTTCTGATACAGATGTCATTGGGGCGCTTGTTGCTGCCATCAGACCCGCTTCCTTCATAAGATGAGGATTTGCGGTAATATTCCCAAAACCGTGTCCGGGGTTAAATATGTTCCCCATCGTAAGTCCGATAATCAGAGCCAAAGTGGTTACTACTTCAAAATAAATTATGGTTTTCAACCCGATTTTCCCGAGTTTTTTGATATCACTGTGGCTTGCAAGTCCCCGAACAAGAGTTGCAAACAACAATGGAGCAATAATCATTTTTACCATTCGTAAAAATATTACGGCGAAAGTTTTCATCTTAACCGCATAAACAGGGCAAAAATGACCAAAAACAACACCTAAAACAAGGGCTGCAAATATCATCCATGTTAATTTTGAATGTTTCAAAGTATATACCTCTATGCAAAATTATAAAATAAACATGGCTTAATAGAAATATATAATTGATTTTGTAAATAAAATTAATAAATATTTGAGATTATTGGTTTTCAAGCAATTCTTTTATGTTTTTCTTAATATAATTATCTGATATTCTGTCGGATTTTGCTGTTAAATCCATTGTTGTCAGCATATCATCAATATACTGCTTTTCCGCATCATTTAATTTAACTTTATTGTCAATCTTATAAGCAATTTTATTTATGTTATCAAGAAATTCTTTTTTGGAAAATTTTTTATTCAAATACATATCAATATTGTTGTAAAAATCTTTTTTGACAGGATTTTTAGTTTTGTTCTTTATCTTGTCTAATGATTCTTTATCAATAATAATTTTTTTATATGGATTAGACGTAAAATTTATGTTATTTATCGAATATATATACATTTCTACCTCATTATATTCCATTTGCAAATATTGTGCAAATTAATGGTTGTTTTAATCTTTTATCATAGTAATCTGAACGCGGTTGATGTTCACATATACCTAATTTGAAAGGATATGATCCAAAAATTTTCCTTGCTTTGTCATCATAGGTATCTTCTGAAATGAATAGACGTGCACCTATATATCCATGCTTATCTTCATATTTACGAACTTCCAGACCGTTTTTAAAAGATTTTTTCAGAACATGCTCCAGACTGTCAAGTATATTATGGCATTGATCTTCTATAGGGATATCGCTGTCAAAATCGGCAAATCTGTCTATCAACCTCATTGCTGCATGCAAAGTGAACATTTTATGAAATCTCTGATCTGCGTTAATTGAATCCGTAATTTCTCCAATATTTTTATTATTTATATTTTTATACGGATATTGTGATAATTCCTTTAATACTTCATCAGGTTTTACTTCTACACTTATGCCTTGATTGTTTTGATAATACGGTTTTTCAGTATTTTTTTCTATTTGTTTTTGGAATTTTATTAATAGATGTTTTAAATCAATTGTTACATCTTTATTCGCTGTTCCTGGGATTCTGAATATTGATACTTTTTCATTTTTTATGTCAAATTGAGAAGAGTCAATGTCTTCTTCAAAGTTGGCACTTGCAGGTTTGTTTATTCTTGGTCTTTTTTCTGTTCTTGTATAAACATATTCAGATTTTTTATCTCCGGTTTCTTCTGTAATTACGTTTCTTTTTCGTTTTCGGTCTTTTATTGAATCTAAATCAATTTTACCTTTGATAACTACTCCCGGCAGTTTAATTTTATCTTCTTTTTTGGGTTCAAAACCACATTTTATATAATATTCATCAATTATTTGTGACAGATTTCCAGGAGTTGCAATTATTAATGCATCAACGAAATTACTTGTTAATTGTTTGTTATCAATAGTTTCATCATCTATTTGGTGAGAGCCGTTTTGCAATAATTCTTTGCAAATTAGTGTTAATTTTTCGCCATCTTTCTCATTCAAATCAAGTCCTGTTGTGATTGATTTCAAATCCTTTTGTGATTTTGACAGAATTCCGACTCGTTTTTTGGGAAATATAAATTCGTAACTTTCTTTTTCAGCCGGTTCAATTTCAGATTGGTTTAATTCATCAGCCGCATCAATGGTTTTGCCGATTGGCTCAACATCGATTATATCGGTATCAGGAGTGAAAGGATTGTCTGAAGCTTCCTGATTAAATTGCGCAGCTTCTTTTTGAGCAAGCAATTTCCTTAATGAATCATTTTCTTCTTTAAGTTTATCAATTTCTTGTTTATATATGTCATTTGGATTTTGAGTATTTGTGACTGTTTCACAAATGTTGTCAACATCTATTTCGCATTCGTCTTTTTTGAATCCTATACCGGCAGCTTTACCAACCAAAATAGTTGCGGCGGTTGTCACTAATTCCATTACTTTTTGTACAAGGTCAGGTCTTTGCAAAACCTGTTGATACGGATTTGGGGTTTCATCATTACTCGTAAAAGACAAATTATTTGTATTTTTTACAAATGTATCAGGTTTATTTTCCTGTTTTTTGTATGGAACTATCTGATAGGATTGTCTTGGGGTCAAAAAGAGATTTGTTTGCAGAATTTTCATTTATATCACCTTTGTTTTGCAACATGAACATGTGTGAATATCTGTTTTTGACAAAATATTTTATGTTGTTTACAAAATTTTACATATTAAAACATTGTGATTATATGATATAATAATTCTATGAAAACAATTGTCTTAACGGGGATGTCAGGTTCAGGTAAATCAACTGTTGCAAAGTATTTATCCGAAAAATTTAATCTGAAAACGTTTGATATTGATGAATTGATTGTAAAAAAAGAAAATAAATCAATCAATGAAATTTTTGCTCAAAACGGGGAAAAATATTTCAGACATTTGGAAGCTCAAATTATACAAGATATTTTTCAGCCGGAAAATATTTTGATTTCTCTTGGTGGCGGAGCTTTTGAAAATGAATATACGAGAAATTTTCTTTTACAAAATTCTATTGTAATTTATTTGAAAACTTCTCCAAAAAATATTTTCGAAAGATTAAAAACGGCAACGGACAGACCTTTATTGAACAATAATATGAATTTAAATAATATTGAAAATATTTTAAACTCCCGCAGAAAAAATTACGAACTTGCCCATTTTTCAATAATAACGGATAATAAAAATATTGAACAAATCGGGAGTGAAATCATAGAATGTGCAAACTTGAAGTAAATATAAAAAGTGCGCCAAAAAATTATCCGATTTTTATAAACAATCACGATATAGAAAAATTAAAAGATGAAATTTTAGATTATATCGGGGATAAAAATTTTATTGTTGTAATGAGTCAAAAAGTTTATAAACTTTATGCAAATATCCTGAATTTTCCCAAAGAAAAAATATTTATTTTAAAAGACGGAGAAAAAGAAAAAAATATAAAAAATTATGCGAAAATCCTTGATTTTGCTCTGAAACATCGTCTTACAAGAGAAGATAGTATAATAGCTATAGGGGGTGGAGTAGTCGGAGATTTGGCCGGCTTTGCTGCTTCAACTTATATGAGAGGCATAAATTATATTCAGGTACCGACAACATTGCTTGCCTGTACTGACAGCTCTGTTGGCGGTAAAACAGCAATAAATACATCTTACGGGAAAAATTTGGTCGGGGCATTTTATCAGCCATGTGGCGTTTTTATAAATGTTAATTTCCTTAAAACTCTTGATAACAGGCAGTTTAAAAGCGGTTTGGGTGAAGTTGTAAAATATGGTTTTATTGAAAAAAGTTGCCTCTGCGATGAAGAACTAAATCTTATGAATTTTCTTAATGAAAATGCTCAAAATATATTAAACCGTGATATTTTAACTCTTGCTGATTTGATTAAAATCTGTATAAAATTGAAAATTGCGGTAGTAAATCAGGATGAAAAGGAAAAGGGGCTGCGTAAAATTCTTAATTACGGCCACACTTACGGGCATGCAATTGAAAAAATTACAAATTACCGAAAATTTACACATGGAGAATGTGTTGTTGGCGGAATTTTGTTTGCACTGCATCTTGCCTTTAAAAACGGTAAAATTGATAAAGAATACAAGTTTTTATGTGAAGATTTGATTTCAAAATTTGATTTTCCTAAAATCCCAAAATTTGATAAAAATAAAATACTTGATATTATGAAAACTGACAAGAAAGCCGGGAATGATTATATAACTTTTATTTTACCGACTGATTATGCAAGTGTAGAAGCATTTAAATATACAATTGACCAAATAAGTTTATAATTTGTTGCAAAGCCGTAAATATTGTGCTATTATGGCATAAATATTTGGTAGTAAAAAGATACGGAAATTTTAATGGATATAAAAGATTTGCCTAAAAATCCGATAGCCGTGACTATAAAAATGGTCGGATGCCGCTGGAAAGTAATGATAGTTGCGGAATTACTTGAAGGAACAAAGCGTTTTAGTGAAATTAAAAAATCTCTTAAGGGGATTACTCAAAAAGTTCTAACTTCAAAATTGCGTGAACTTGAACAAGACGGAATACTGACACGTGAAACAGAAGGTACAAAAGTTTTATATACTTTGACAGACATTGGTTATTCTCTGCGGCCTGTGATATTATCTTTTTATGATTGGGGTAAAGATTACAAAAAATATGTAAAACTTATGGCAAAATTGAAGTAAAAGTGTTTGATTAAAAAGGAGTAAAATTATGAGTATTTACGGACAAACAAAAGGAACCGAATTTGAAAAACAAATTGCACAATTGGCTACTGGTGAGGCAATGGGCGGAATGATGTATTATTCCATGGCACGCATTGCTCAGGAGTTCGGGTTAGAAGAAGTTGCAAAAGAATTTATCGGCTTGGGTAATCAAGAGGTAAATCATGCAGGTTTTTATGCAACATTGAATGGTAAATATCCAAAAAGTGAAAAAGAATTTTGGAAATTAGTCAAAGGTTTATCAAAAGCGGAATATAAAGGTGAAATCGCTATTAATAAACTTGCAGATGCACTTCGTGGGAATGGTTTATCTGAGGCGGCAGACAGCATTGAATATTTTGCTTTGCAGGAAAAACATCACGGAATAAAAACAGAAGATATTTACAATAAATATGCACCAAAAGATGATTCTGCAAAACCTGAAAAAGTTTATGTGTGTTCGGTTTGCGGATTTGAATATGAAGGTGAAATAGATGATGAACCTGCTGATTACAAATGCCCGATTTGCGGCTGTGCAAAAGCAGTATTTAAACAACAGTAAAATTCATAAAATAAATTGAGATCCGAAAGTTTTAAACTTTCGGATTATTTTAATTCTGATTTTTTACTGTTTTTCTTTAAAACTTTTTTTTGATATTTTTCATCGTATTGAAATTTATATGCATTTACAAAGCTTTTTACTATTGCGGAAGAAAAAGTTTGTCTTGCGCTCCAGTATGCGGTGTGGGCAAACGGAAACATTCTTTTGCTCCATACTCCGGAATTATCATAAATTACTCCTGACGGATTTTCTATGTTTATTCCAAGGAATTCTTCTATTTCTTTTATTGTTACATTTCTGTTTGTAGGGAAACCGAGAGGATCTTCTCTGAAATTAATTGTCATCATAAATATTCCGTTTTCAAGAATATATTTAATCATTAAACGGTTGTAATAATTGAGTTCATAATTAGGATCAGAAATATCCGAGTAAAATAATACAAGAGGACTTGCAAAATTTACGATTCCTACAACCTGATCTTCAGGTGCACACATTTTTTCTGTCATTTCATCAAGTTTGAGGTAACCTTCTTTAAACATTTCTTTGTTCGGATTTACTATCATGTGACCGTTTGATGAAAATGTTCCCAGTCTGGCCCCGTCTTCTGATAATGCTGTCATACAGGTATTTTTTCGTGGGTTTGCCTTAACAAAATTTGCAAAATCTTCATCCATGTCAAGTTCTGCAAACAGTTTTTCAAGATTTACATACCTCAATCGGTTAAACAGATATTGATAAGTAACAAAAGTTCCGGCACTGTATCCGTAAAGTACGACTTTGTTTCCTTTTTGTGATTCTTTTAAAACCTGAGTATTTAGATCATCAAGAATCGGTTTCATGTTATGCGGCTTTTGTACCCAAATCGCATCATGCAAAAATTGAGTTATCATATTCCTAACAATATATGCTCCGGAAGAACTGACCATTTTGGAAATTTCAAGTTGTTCTTTTACAAAATCCAAATCGTTTTTACTGTCATATCCCCAGAAAAATATTACCGGCTCTTCGTTAATGGTTAATCCGCCAAATTGTGAATAATATTTTTTAATGGCCCTGTTTTTAAGAAATTTTTTGCGTAAAACGGGATGTAATTTTTTTACTCCTTTTTCATACCAATTTGCCATTTTTTCATCGTTATT
>CACXAK010000019.1 GCA_902765655.1 uncultured bacterium
ACAGAAATACATTAGCCGTGTATAAAGATACAGCAGAAGCGGTAGATTATATTTTAAGAGGATGGCCTATCAAGCCGGAAATTAGAAAAGTTGATAAGACCTATGAATTTACCGCTCCTGCACCGGTTTCTGTTCCTAAAACTCCTAATGTTCTTGATAAAATCAATATACTTGATAAAACAATAGAGCATCCTGAAAGCTTGAAATTCTCTTTCTCAAGGCAAAAATATGTTGAAGAGGTCAAAAATTATAAGAAAATATACTTGTATGCAGTATCAAGAAGTATTGCAGAAAAGGTTATAGAGCGTCTTGATTTGAATGCTGAAATAACAAGGAATATTGATGATGCGGATATAGTTATTGCGCATAAAAACTTTGTCAAAGGCGGCGCAAAAGTATTATCTACTGCAGAAAAAGATCGTCTTCAGATATTCTATGTAAAAACAAATTCAATGGCACAAATTCAGAAAATTATCAAACAGGCACTTGATATTGCCGAAATGAACGAAAAACAGTCATTCTATGATGTTACCGAAAGCGCACTTGATGAGGCAAAAGAAGCAATAGAAAAGATTTTGACAGGTGTTGTTAAAGATATTGAATTAAAGCCTCAAAATCAACAAATCAGAAAGTTACAGCACGAACTGGCAGAACAGCATAATCTCGATTCGACTTCTGTTGGAGAAGGAGAAAATCGCCATCTGCGTCTGAGAGTTGTCGGCGGTACTGATTTTGAGCAAAAGCGTGAATCATAAAAATAAAAATATTTACCCCAAGTTTGAGCCCCTTTAATTAAATCAAAAGAAAATACGTCATTCTTTTGTTTGTTAGAGGGGTTCCCGTATTTATTGACTTTACCTCGCTTTTTAGATATCTTTAGGATATCTAAGGGGGAATTTTATGCGTGTAGATTCTATAAATAGTTATCAGCCGTCATTTAATGGATGTTTGGGTAAAAATATACAAACTTATGTTAATTATACTGTTGAAAAAGAAGTTAATTCAATTGTACGCTATGCGAATTATAAGATGAAACCTGTAGATGTTGATAAAATCAAGGGAATTAAGCAACTTGGGGATGAAGTTTTAGACAAGTTTAGAAAATATGTTACTCCCTTGAATAAAAATACTGTATTAGATATGGAGGATGATTTGGAATCCTCTTTTATAAGATGTGGTTTTAAAAATATAATATTCCCAGGAAAAAGCATAAAAATTTACCATTCCATAGTGCTCGATAAAGCTAGTTTTTATGGTGATAATGTAAGTGTTCCAATCTCATATGTTATAAGTAAACTCTCAAGTTCGTCTGCGAGGGATTTAAGTGCACTTAATAATGTTGCAGACGAGTTATATAAAATTCCGGCTAAAAAAATTGATAAAGTCTTTTACTTATGTGCTGCGGCAGAATTAAAGGAACGGGCTTTGAATACAACCGGTTTTATTTCAAAATTTATTATTAGAAGATGGGCAAAAGCCCTTGATAAGTTTGCTCAAAGCATTGGTATCGAATGCACAAACAAAGTAAGAGCAGAAGAATATCTAAGAAGTGCAAAAGAGGCAAAAGAGCTTGCAAAATCAAACGAAAAACTTCGTAATAAAATAACAAAAGAAAATCAGAAAAAAGCAGAAGAAATATTAAAGGGCTAGAATTATATTTGTTATATTTTCGTCCGACACATTCTCTAAGGCAAAGTTTTTGTCATAAGATGACAAATTCCCTAACTTTTTCAAAATTTCAACAGATTTTAATACCAGGGTAGGATTACTTGACGTAAGCAAACTACGAACCCTATCTGAATTTGAAGTATATTCCAATGCTGTAAATACATAAGGACTATTTTGATTGAGTTCATTGTCTGATAGTTCTTTTAATTCTTCTCTGTTTAAAACTGATAATAATTTTTTTATGTCGAAAATTTCCTGCTTAGTTTCCTTTGATTCATCAAACAGGTATTCGTCATTTTCGGTTAGTGTATCAAATTTATCTGCGGCATTAAGTAAAACAACTGCAGTTTCAGATGTTAAATCAGAGTTTATAATTTCTTCGAATATATTATAAAGATCAAAATCAAAAGATTGTGACAGTGAGCTGACTTCGCCTAAACCGTTGATTATATTATTTAATATGTACAATCTTTCTTGGAATTCTAATTCTCTAAGCGAAATCAGATACGGTAATTCTGATGCGAGATGTTCTGCTAATGATGAGTTTTCAACGGCTTTTATTATATCAGAAACGCAAGTCCTGTCCCCGTATGAAACAAGAAACTTTGTGGCTGATAACTGTTCAAATTCGTCATCGGATTTCAATTTTATCAATGCCTGATTATACAATTCTTTGTCACCAAATGCTTTTAAAGTATATATACAATTTGTGCTTAATGATGGGTTTTCGCAAAATGCATACTTCTTTAATAAATCTAATGCCAGCGGATCATTTATATATTCAAAATATTTTGCGCAATACGCCTTTTCACTGTCGTTGCCGTTTTCAAACAATTCAAGCATTTGATCCGTAAGATCTTCGTCAGCATATTTTACAAGATTTGAAACTATAAAATCCTCGTATGATGGGGAATAAAATTTTAATAACTTAATAAGATTAAGATAATTGTTCTTGTTACAAGCTTTTTCAAGACGTTTTGCTACATTATTTTTGACGAAATCAAACAAAAAATCGTCTTTGTCAATTAATTCTTTAAATAAATCGACATCGGGTTTATTTATAAGACTATAAGCAACAGGTTCAAAATCTTTTGGATTTTTACCTGTCAATTGTTTCAATTTATCTGACATAAAAACCTTGTAATTAAAAATTAGTCTAAATAAAATACAGTAATAACTTTATGGCCTTCTTCGGCATATCTTACTGCATTATATAAAGTTTTACTTGTATGAGACAAGAAGCAAATTAATTGATTACATTCATCAATAATTTCTCGGTTGCAAACTCTTGATGCATCCGCAAGTGTCATCATTGCTCTGTCTGCGTGTTCAATAATGTTGGGAACTCCGATAAGCTGGTCCTGAACGTCGCTTGGCTGTTGTCCGATAGTTTGCGGAAGAATAACACTCAATTTATCAGGATTTGCTTTCATTGCGCCGCGGATAGCAGCCGCATTTGTACCTGATGAACCCCCTGATGTAATTATTGTATTCCCTTGCATAACAAGTGCGGTTGCAAGAGTTTCTATCATTTGTTGGTGTGTAATAGGAAGATTACGGCTTCCGATGATTGCAATTTTCTTTGCGGATTGTTTTATTGTTGCCAATTCCATAGCAAGTTCATCTACGGTGTTCGGAGAATCAGCTTTTACAGTATCCATATCATCATCAATCGGGACTACAATTGAACTTTCCTGGTTTTCTTTTTTCTCATCCGAACTCATTAAAATTCCTATCTCACTTTCTGTCATTTTTTACTTCACCTTTTCATTGATTAATATTCATTTTTCAAATATGCTATAAGTATAGCATATTTTTTTTGATTTGGGAAGAGGGCATGGATAATCTGCTGGAAAAGCTTAATAAAGAACAAACTGATGCGGTTCAGACTATGCAGGGCGCAATGCTTATTTTGGCCGGTGCCGGCTCAGGCAAAACTAAGGTTCTTACTACGCGTATCGCTTATATGATTGAAAATGGTGTAAAGCCATGGAATATCTTGGCGGTCACGTTCACAAATAAAGCTGCCAAAGAAATGAAAGAGCGTATAGGTAATATTATCGGTGAAGGCAAGGTTAAGTCAATGTGGGTTGGCACTTTTCACGGAATTTGCGGCAGGATTTTAAGAAAAAATATTGACAAATACAACACGGTGACAGGCAAAAAACTCGATAAAAACTTCACCATATATGATGATAGTGACACAAATCAAATAATTACGCGTATAATTAAGAAATTAAATCTGGATGAAAAAATATACGCAACAAAATTAGTAAAAGCTGTTATCTCAAATGCTAAAAACAAAATGCAGGATGCAGATATGCTTTATCGTATGGCTAGGGATTACAAAGGGCAAAAAATTGCATCAATATACGAAGAATATGATAAAACACTCACATCAAATAATGCAATTGATTTCGATGATATGTTGATGCTGACTGTTCGACTGCTTGAACAAAATGATGAAGTGCGTCAAAAATATTATGATAAATTTTCTCATATTCTTGTTGATGAGTATCAGGATACTAACCTTGCACAGTATAAGCTTGTAAATATGCTTTATACGAATATGCAATCTAATGTTCCCCCTGAGCGTTCTCTTTGTGTTGTCGGTGATGTCGATCAGTCTATATACTCGTGGCGTGGTGCAGATTTTAAAATCATAATGAATTTTCAAAATGATTATAAAGATGTAAAAGTAATAAAATTAGAACAAAATTATCATTCAACATCAAATATTCTAAATGCAGCAAATGCTGTTATTGAAAATAATGAGCAAAGGGTTGATAAGGTTTTGTATTCCAATCTCGGCGAGGGTGAAAAGTTAAGCTATTATATTGCTGCTGATGAAAGCGATGAAGCAAATTATATAGCAAGGAATATAAAGAAAAATGCATACGGCAATTATAATCAGTTTGCTGTTCTTTATCGTACTAACAATCAGTCAAGAGCTTTGGAAGAAGCTTGCATGGGAATGGGTGTTCCTTATAAAATATACGGCGGCATAAAATTTTATGACAGGGCCGAAGTAAAAGATATTTTGGCATATTTAAAGCTTATTAACAATACAGAAGATTCTCAGTGTCTGCGTCGTATTATAAATGTTCCAAAACGCGGGATTGGTGATACAACTATGAAACATTTGACTGATTTTGCCAATGAACGTGATATAAGTTTGTATGAGGCAATCAAAATAAGCGATGAATGTGAAAATTTAAACGCAAAAACATGTGCCAAACTGAAAGACTTCACAACGCTGATATATAAATTTTCTCAGGCCGTAAATTCGTATTCTCTAAAAGAATTTATGTCACTTCTTATTGAAAAAATTGATTATTTATCATATTTGCAGGATACCTATAAAGATCCTGATGAATACAATGATCATAAAGGTAATTTGCAGGAATTAGTCAATGTTGCTGAGGAATTTCAGCCGGAAGATGAATCTGATAAGCTGTCAGAATTTTTGCAGCAGGTTGCTCTTGTATCAGATCTTGATTCTATGAATGAAGAGGCAAATTTTGTTACGCTAATGACTTTGCATTCCGCCAAAGGTTTGGAATTTCCTACGGTGTTTATTGCAGGGATGGATGAAGGTATATTCCCGTCTCAAAGAACTCTTCAGTCCCCGTCTGAAATTGAAGAAGAACGCCGGCTTATGTATGTGGGTATAACAAGGGCAAAAGAAAAATTGTATCTTGTTTCTTCAAAGCGCAGACAGACCTGGGGTGAATACAGGTATTATAATCCGTCGAGATTTATTGATGAAATACCTAAAAATCTTATTGAATCATTTGAATCTGATGAATACAGCGCAGGTACTTCAACCTTCAGAAGTGCTGTTTCAAAGGCAAAATCGTCTTATTCAACTTCTTCAATTTCAACAAGTCCTGATGGTTATGTAAGACCTTCAACAGGTTTTGGTGCAAATTTTGTAGCTCCACAGAAACGTGGGCTATCAAGTTATAAGCAGCAATCAAATCGCACTCCGAAAAAGTCGATTATTGTAAAATCTGCTATAAATAAACAGCGTGAAGAAGAAAAATTAAAGGCATTTTTCGCCGATAATAAGATAAAACGTATGGCAGATGAGCGCAGAGCAAGACTTGCAAAAGAGGAACAAGAAGCAAAACAGCGTGAGCAGGAACGTATAAATGCCCAAACTGTAACTGAGGTCTTTGATGTCGGTCAGCGGGTTTTTCATGAACAGATGGGGATAGGGCATATTACTAATGTTATGAACCTTGGTGAAAGTGTTATGTATACTGTTGATTTTGGAAAATCCGGCAAAAAAGCAATGGATGCATCTTATGCTAAATTGAAAAAGTTTTAGCTAAAATATTTTGTAAGGATTCAGTATATTATTGGGGTCAAAAATCTTTTTTATCTCTCTCATATAGTTTAGAGCGCCTGATTCAACAACTTTGTTTATGTACTGTTTCTTCTCAAGCCCTATCCCGTGTTCTCCTGATATTGTACCGCCCAGTGAAATCGCGAGTTCATACATTTCGGCTTTAGCAAGTTTGTATTCTCTGTATTCTTTTTGATTGGAAAAATCAATAGGAATTTGCGGGTGTATGCTTCCATCACCTACATGGCCAACAAGACAGGAAGATAGTCCGTGGTCTTTGCATATTTGTTGAACTCCTTTGATAAGTTTAGCAAGATTCCCTCTCGGTACAATTATATCGTCTGTTGTAACATTTGGCTTTAGTTTTGCGCAAGCAGCCATCGAAGAACGTCTTGCTTTCCATATTTCTTCCGCTTCCTGTTCGTTTTTTGAATATTGGATATTAGCGGCATTGTTTAAATTGAGAATTTGACAGATATTGTATTTTGCTTTTAATACACTTTCGTAATCTCCATCTATCTCAATCAGCAGTGCCGAATCCTTATCTGTTAAAAGTCCGGTGTGATAAAATTGTTCGACTGTATTAAGTGCATTTTTATCCATAAAGTCAATTGTAGACGGGTAAATTTTCTGTGCGATAATCTGATTAACACATTCAACAGTATCGTTTATATCGTCAAAATATGCCATTAAAACTTGTGTTTCCTGTGGTTTTGGTATAAGTTTCAACGTCGTTTCAACAATAATACCTAACGTACCCTCAGAACCCGTAAATAAAGAATTTAAGTCGTAACCGACCGCATTTTTTACGGTATTTGAACCGGTTCTGATAAGTTCTCCTGCTGCTGTGACAACAAGCATATCTATAATGTAATTCTTGGTCGAACCGTATTTGAAACATCTTGCCCCTGCGGAATTTTGTGCAATACTTCCTCCAATTGTCGAAACCTTCATATTCGACGGGTCAGGAGGATAAAACAAATTATTCTTTTGCGCAGCTTTTTGTATTTCTTCAATTGTAACTCCCGGCTGAACTTTTATAGTCATATTTTGAACATCTAAATTCAGTATCTTATTCATTTGAGAGAAATTTAATATAATTCCGCCGTTAACGGGTACGCAACTGCCGACAGTGTTTGTACCTGCACCTCTGCATATTATAGGAACTTTATATTTATTGGCAATTTTTACTACTTCTAATACTTCATCAGTATTTTGTACAAATACTACTGCATCTGCAATATTTGAATTCGCGCTTTGGCGTTCTGAAGCATCAAAAGAGTAAGCATATCTTTCTTCAATTTCTGTAAGAACCTGCCCGCGGGGTAACGTACTATTCAATTCTTTTGTCAGCTTAGTCAACATAAGACGCCAATTTTTCTATATTTGTTCCTAATTTTGATATTTGTTTTTCAATTTTATCAATTTTCCTTGAAACAGCAGGATCTTCAAGATTTTCAATTAGCTCCAATATCTTATCAATATTTTTTTCTAATCTGTCAATGCGTTCTTGCTGTTCATCCAGTTGGGATTCCAGACTTTCCATTTTTGAGAATTTATTCTCAAGTGATTTTATTTGTTCGCTCCAATTGTCAATTTTTTGTTCAATTGTGTCATTAGCGTTTAAAGATATAGTACTTTTTAAATCCTCTATTTCTTTTATTACGTTATTTATGTTACTTATTTCTTCGGAATTAGAAGAAATTTTATTTATACTCTGGCTTGCAGAATCTATCCATTCGCCCATATATATAAGTGCCTGTTTAATGACTTTATCTGACTGTGCAGAATTCTCAAGCATCTTTGATAATTTGTCAACTTTATCAGATAGATTTTCATTTAATTTCTCCCCAAATCCTTCAATTCCTGTGTTTATTGCATCATATGATTTATCTGATGTCGCAATAAGAAATTGTGTTTGTTGTTTTAATTCGGAAATTTCTGATTTTAATTCTTTAATTTCATCCTGAGTCAGCAAATCAACAGATGAGTTAATAGAGTGTAACTTTTCGGTAATTTCAGAAAAATCAACGGTTTTTTCCGGCTCTTTATTTTCCTGTAATTCTTTTAATGCAAGTCTTAATTTTGCCAAATCTGTTTCAATATCCTGCATTGTGTAGGTATAATTTTGAGTTTCCCCTGAGGATGAAAGTTGTTTTAGTTGCTGAGTAATTAAAGCAATATTTTGATTAATTTCATCTGTTCGTTCTTCCACAAAATCTTTAATATCTTCACTTTCTTCAACGAATGAAACCTGGTCAAAAATGGTTATAACCGCACTCATTAGGGATTCTTTCATGTCCTTGATTGTCTTATCAAGTTTTTCATTATCGGCGTTAGAATCTGTTGCTAATGCGTTTACCTCAAATGAAATTTCATCGAGGCATTTTTTGAATGCTTCAAGTTTTTCACTTGGCTCAAGTTTTTCAATATAACCTTTTTGTTCGCCGATTAAAGATTTAATATCATTTAATTCTTCGGTATTTGTTCCGTTTCCGATCAAACCTATTTTTTGGTTTAATTCTTCAAGCATTGTTGATAGTTTTTTATCTGATTCTGTTAGTTTTTCTTCGATAACAGGAGTAATTTCCTCTAATCTCGGAACAATTTCATCAAGTCTTGGGGCGATTCCGGCAACTGAATCGGTTATGTCATTTAGCGTGTCTGATACTTCATTCAATATATCTGTGTTTGTTGAATCCGCTACAAAAATATCAAGTTTAGATTCTATTGAATTAAGCTTTTCATCCATTGATATTTTGCTTGTTTCAATGTATTTTTGTACATCTTTCAGCCAGTCACTATTTAATGATTTCAATACTTCATCTAATTTTGAATTGACACTCATCATTACGCCGCTGTTATTTATAGATGGTATCTTCAAAGAATTTTTATCATCAGTATCATTTTTAACTTCATCAATCGAATCTTTTAGTTCGCTTATGTCGTGTTGAAGGATGTCAAACGCCTGAACAATATCAAATTTGTCATTCCCAAAGATGTCTTCATCCGAGATTTCAAAATCTTCATCTGTTATTTCGCTGCCTTCTGATATTTTTTCATTTGAATTATTTAATGGCGCTTTGTCTATGCGTTCGCCTATATTTGTCAGAATTTCTTTAATTTGAGTATTGTCATCTGATAATTTTTCAATTATTTTGGTATATTTTTCAAATTCTTCTTTTAATTCTGCAGTTAAATCTTCATTGTAAACAGCTTCTTCAGTGCTGTCTGTTTTTGATTTCGCTTTAGTTTTTGCAGATTTGAAACTCTTTTTGAGGTCTTCAATTGCCGCAATAATCTCATCATGATTATTTGCAACAGTAAGTAATGATTTGATTTCATCACTTTGGGTTATGATTTCCTGTTTTATTTCTTCTGCAGTTAAGCTGATAAGTTGAGTCTGACTGTCTTTAAAATCATTAATATTTTTGATAAATTCATTGAGCTCTTTCATGTTGCTCGTATCAGGAGGAACAAAAGAATCCAATGTTTTTTCAACATAATCTCTTAAATTATCGAGTTTAATAATGATTGAGTCAGTATCAGTAAGAACAAAATCTTTTATGCTGTTTTCGTTCTCAATAAATTTTTCAGTTAATCTGCCGTATAAATCTTCTATATCTGTTCTTATTTCAGACAATTCAGGTGCGTTTACTAATGTATCGTTAAATTTTTCGACTTCTTTTTTTAGTCCGCTTGAACTGATATTTTTGCTGATATCGCCAATCATTTCTTTTATAGGCAAAATTTCATTCAAGATATTAGCAGTATTCTTGGCGATTCCATCCGAAATATCTGTAGATGCAAATTGCAACTCTTGCCTGAAATCGTCCAGAATATCCCCGGCATCTGATAATTTATTTTCCAAACCTGATGAGATGTTTTTCTCGGAACTTAATTGCTCTATAAATTCCTGTAATTTTGCTGTTTTTTGTTCAAGTAAATCTGCCTGATAAGCAAAGCCCTGTTCAAGCTTTTCTCCGGCAGAATTGGTAACCTGAGTAAGGTTATTATTTATATCGGATAATTTATCAGAAATAAATTCCTCAATCCTTGAAGAATAAATGTCTTGTGCATTGTCTGGGGAGGATCCGTTGAAGCTATTATCAAATTGCTTTTGTAAACTATCAATTTGATTGCGCATAGAAACCAATTCATTAATGGCATTTTCTATTTGGCTATTTGTATCTGAATCGGATGAGTATTTAAAATTATTTATTCTTTCCAATATCTGAGAAAATGCAGATTCATTGAATGTATGGTTATTTACTATTGAATCTTCAATGCTTAATAGTTTATTATATAGTTCTCCGTTTGAGTTTAGGTTTATTAATTCTTTAATTTGATCTAAATAATCTTTGATAGAATTAATATCAGGATCTTCAACATTATCTATATCCTGAACATTTGCCTCTATCATTGATTTTATTTTTTCCAGCTCATTTTTTATATATTGTTCATCTGTAAAAGAATTATTTTTTATAAATTCATTGATTGATACAATATTATTTTCAACATCGTTATTGTTGCGTAATATTTTTTCTCCGAAATCTTTTACATCTTCAATGTCATCTCTCATACTGTCAAGCTTTTTATGCAGCTTCTCAAATGCCGGAGTGTCATCGGAATAAGAAATTGTTTTATCGGTATTTACATTTGAACCCGATTCTTTGAGCCAATTTTCAATAGAATTTGTTTTCTTGTATATAGTTGATATTTCTTCTCTGATGTCAACATTTGGCAGCTTGTGTACGAGATCTTCCACATTTTCTTTAATTGCCGGTAAAATATCCAATTGTTTAGATATATAATTTGTTTTTTCGTTGATTTCGTTTAATGTTTTGTTTTCTTCCAAAATTTGTGAAATTTCGTCAGGTTGTGGAAATTTATCTGATAAATCAAGAATAATCTGTTTAAAATCAGAGGCATCAAATGATGCTGAATCTGTCATATTTACTATTTTCCCTGAAATAACTTCATTGAAATCAATAATTATATTTTTTATTGTATCAAATTCTTCTCTCAGAATTTCTATGCCTTCAGACATTGCGGCAATATCAGACGTTTTATCTCCAATATTAATACTGTTGCTGAGAATTTCTATCTGTTCATGTAGTTTAATTAAACCTTCACTCAATTCGGATGCATCAGGGATATTATCAATATGTTGGGCTACTTTGCTCAGCGTTTGCTTAATTTCTTCAGCTTGATTTTGTATGTTTTCTGTCTGCTCACTTATATTGCTTTGAGAAATTTGACTTTGGTATAGTGTGTCAATTGATCTGTTGAGTTCTTCAATATCTGATTTTTGCGCTGCGGATGCTAATTTTTCTCCGATTTCATTAGTTTTCTCTATTATAGAATCAACTATACCCTGTGTAATTTTTAATTCTTCATTTGTTACAACATTTACAAGTATTTTTTCTATTTCTGATTCTCTGTCGCTTACATTCTGTAAAGTTGAGGCAATCTCATGAATGGATTTAAACATTATATCAATCTGTGTAATAACTGTTTTCCCGGTATTTAATGGGTCAACGCTTTTAATTGAGGATAAAACAGCTTTTAATGTAGAAGAAATATCATCAAATGATGATTTGTAAGATGCATTAATATTCCTCTTTGTCAGTTTTATTGTTGGTCAAGTCGCTGATTTTGGATTCTATCCCAGATATGATTGCTTTTTGTTGTCTTGCTTCCGTATAAAAATTGTTGATATTCTTACTTAAAATTTCAAAAAGTTCCTTTAAATCAGAACCTTTTACGCTGTTGTCCTGGGAGTCATAAATTGCTTTAAGCGCCTTTTCAATGTCTTCTATTTTGTATAAGGTGCTGGAATATTTATCTTCTACGGATTTTGATAACTCACTGATATATGCTTTTAGAAGCTCAGGTCCCCCTTCTTTGCTTGATATATCTAATTTTGAACTGATAGCAGAAAGTGATCTGTCCAAACTATCTGCATGCATGTTATTCGTTCTTTGAATATCATCGAGCAAATTCATTATCTTTTCTATATCATGAGCCATTATTTTGTATCCCTTAACATTAAATATCTATCCCTACATGCTAATTTTATCAGTTATAAAACCATTAGTAAAATAATTTATATATATTTATTACAAATGTTAAGCAATAATGCATAAACAAGCGATAAAAAAATAAGTTAGTGTTAATATTTTACATGTAAGCAGTTTTGAAAGAGGGATGTCATGAGTAACATTGTCATTGATAAAACAAAGTGCAAAGCTTGTTATTTATGTATTGACGAGTGTCCTAAAAATTTAATTAAAATTGGTAATGAAACTAATAATTTAGGTAACAGAGTAGTTGAATTCCAAGACCCTGAGCACCAGTGCCTGGGTTGTGCTATGTGTGCAACAAGATGCCCTGATTTGGCTATTACGGAAGTCTATCGCGGATAATCCAGGGTATTAAGATTTTGAGAGGTTTAATAACTAATGACGGCAACGATTACAGATAAAAAGATTTTGATGAAAGGTAATTATGCAATAGCAAATGCGGCAGTTCTTGCCGGTTGTCAGTGCTATTTTGGTTATCCGATTACTCCGCAGAGCGAAATCGGCGAATTTATGAGCGGAAAGATGCAGGAGCTTGGCAGAGCTTATGTTTCAGCAGAGAGTGAGCTTGCGGCAATAAATATGACTATGGGCGCATGTTCGATGGGTGTCAAGGCAATGACTTCTTCATCTTCTTGTGCTGTTTCATTGATGCAGGAGGGTTTGTCTTATGCAACATCTGATCAGCTTCCTGTTGTATTAGTCAGTGTTATGCGCGGTGGTCCCGGGTTGGGGAATATATATCCGTCTCAGGGAGATTATTTTCAGGCAACAAGAGGTGGCGGTAATGGAGACTATAAACTTATAGTTCTTGCGCCTTCTACTGTTCAGGAATGTGCTGATTTGACTTATAAGGCATTTTATCTTGCTCATAAGTATCGTAATCCTGCAGTTTTATTGGCTGATGGTTTGCTTGGTCAAATGATGGAGCCGGTTCAGTTTAAGGAATATCCTTATCCTGAAATTGATAATTCTGATTGGAAGTTGTCAGGAGCTAAAGGCAGAGATGCAAGAATTATTCGTTCTTATGCTCCTTTAGCTGATAATCAGTGTGTATATCTTGAAAAACTCTTTGAAAAGTATAAAACAATTGAAGAAAATGAAACCGAATGGGAAGAAATTGGGACTGAAGATGCGGATATTGTATTGGTAAGTTTTGGTTCTACTTCAAGGAATGTAAAAACTGCTGCAAAAATTTGCAGAGAAAAAGGAATGAAAGTTGGGATTTTAAGACCTATAACATTATTCCCATTCCCGACAAAAAGATTGCAGGAGTTAGCTCAAAAAGTAAAAATGTTTATCAGTGTTGAAGTAAATATGGGGCAAATGGTTCAGGATGTTAGGCTTGCTGTCAACGGGAAAGTTCCTGTTGAGCTTATTCACAAACCGGTCGGTGCTCCGCCTTCTCCAGAGGAGATAGTTAGTCAGATAGAGGAGTTTGTATAATGGCAACACAAGTTTTTAAAATCCCTGATTCATTTAAAAAGGATGCAAAGTATACTTTTTGCCCCGGATGTGACCATGGTGTTGCAGTAAGGCTTGTTGGGGAGTGTCTTTCGGAACTCGGGTTAACTGAAAATGCTATTGCTGCATGTTCAATCGGATGTTCTGTTACTATTTATGATTTTTTAAATGTGGATTCTCTGGAAGCTCCTCACGGCAGAGCATTGGCTGAAGCAACCGGTATAAAAAGAGCATGCCCTGATAAATTTGTATTTACTTATCAGGGTGATGGCGATTTTGCATCTATCGGTTTAGCTGAAAGTATGCATGCTGCATTAAGAGGGGAAAAACTTTCTGCTATATGTATAAATAATACGACTTATGGCATGACAGGAGGTCAATTAGGACCAACTACACTTTTGGGACAGGTTACTACTACATCTCCTACAGGCAGAAATCTGGAGTATTACGGCTATCCGATAAAAATTGCGGAACACATTGCTTTATGTGACGGGACTGCTTTTAGTGCAAGAGTTTCACTTGATAGTGTTCCGAATATTCGCAAGGCAAAGGAAGCAATTAAGAAAGCATTTGAAGTTCAAATGAAGGGTTTGGGTTTCGGGTTTGTAGAAATTCTTTCATCTTGTCCGACAAATTGGAGAATGTCTCCTCAAAAAGCGCACGAAAGAGTGCGAGATGAGATGATGCAGGTATTTAAACCGGGTATATATAAAGATATTACAGTAGAAAAGTAGGTTAAGGAAAGATATTATGGAAAAAGACTTTATAATTGCAGGTTTTGGTGGACAGGGTGTTTTGTTGGCCGGTGAAGTTTTGGCTAACGGTTTTATGATTGATAATAAAAATGTTACTTGGTACCCTTCTTATGGCGCTGAGATGCGTGGCGGAACCGTAAATTGTACTGTCGTAATGTCTGATGAAGAAGTCAGTGCGGTTCAAAAATCAAGTGCGGATTTCATAATTGTCTTAAATCAGGCATCTTTTGATAAATATGTTTCCTGGGTAAAAAAAGGCGGTTCTATTATTGTTAATTCTTCATTAGCAATGATTAAAAAGACAAGAGAAGATATAAATTATATCTTTGTTCCTATTACAAAACTTGCGCAGGAAAAATTAGGAAATATTAAGATGTCTAATATTTTGGCTTTGGGAACTTTGTCAAAAGTAACTAAATTAATTTCACTTGATACTCTTGAAAAAGCGCTACATAACGTCATTCCTGCCCGTAAAGCTAATCTTATTCCTAAGAATATTGAAGCTTTAAAACTCGGTTATGAGTATGATTTATTAAAAGTTTAGTTCAAAATCACCTAAAAAGTTGATTTTAAATTTGTCTAAACAGTATATTCTTCATGTGTAAACAGAAAGGTCTATATAAAAGTGAAAAAACAATTACTTGCATCTTTACACGAAAAAGAGTTACAGCTGGCTAAATTAGAACAACATATTGATAAAAGTGATATTTGTGCAGATTTATATAATAAAGTTCTTATCGAAAAAGCTATTTTGAAAAAACAGCTTGATGATTTAAAAAATAATTCTATTGCCGCAAGAATCCGCCATCTTATGCCTCGTAGAGGCGAGAAGTTAATTTGTGATTATTTTAGAAGCTAATATTATTTTGTAATTTCAACATATTTATTTATATATTTTTTTATCCCATGGCGTTTATATAGTTTAAGATTTTTGAAACAAATTGCTTTGCTGTCCTTGCATACGATTGTTATTGAGCAATCTGTGGCATTTTTATTGATAATTGAATCAGGCGGATAGTTGAAAATTTTATCTGAGATTCTGAAATTATACGGATCAACGATAAGATATGCATTTTTATGCGTTATATATGTTGGCAAAAACGGGTGTAATGCTCGGATTGTTCTTGAAATCTCCGTAGAGGTTTGAATTGAAAAATCAAGCATCATTTCTTCGCCGGTTATAGCCGGAAAATACGTTGCATATTTTTCATTTTGGTTCACTGGGGTTAATATTTTTTGATTAAGGTCATTAAAAAAATCTGTGACAAGTTTTCTTGCGGTCGATACTGTTCTTTCCCGTAGTTCTTTTGAGGTGTCGTAATTATAAATTTTTACTTTTTCTTGTTTAAGAATTGCTCCCGCATCGTAGTCATCATTGACCAAATGTATTGTCACTCCTGAATATTCCTCCCCGTGCAGAATGGTCTGCATATAAGGGTTTGGGCCACGATATTTGGGGAGAAGCGACGGATGTATGTTTATTGTCGCTATTTTCGGAATATTATAGGTTTGATGAGTAAGACGCTCTTTCCATGTTCCTATTATGATGATGTCGACATTCATTGCAATCATTAATTTGCGAAAAGCATCTGAATTTGCTGACTTTAATCGGATTTGGCTTAATTTTAATTTCTTAATAAGCGTAATTTCAGGTGCTGGTTTAAAAAAATCTTCCATTGCAATTTTTAATTTTGATTTTGAAGTGTAATCATAGCGAAATACCCCGACAACTTCATGCCCTGCATCAAGAACCCCCAATATAATATTGGCAAGCATTAAGCCTTTTCCTAAAATAACAACTCTCATATCGCAATTATAATACAAAAAGTGCGTACTTTTAACTGTACGCACTTTTTGTATTATAATAATAAATCTATTTTACGATTGTTGTTGCAAGTTTAACAAACTGTTCAAATGTAACAGGTTCATTTGTACGTTTATCTATTATTGGCTTTGTTTGAAGCATTTGTTCATATTCATCGTGCAACTCTGCAATTGTCTTACGACTTACATCAATTTTTTCGTCTGCAATATTTTCACGAACATTCTGTTGTGCTTGTTTTAAATCTTCGTAATTCCTTGCCGCAACATTTGTTTTAATTCTCTGATGTCCAAACATGTGAGCAATCTGCGTTCCGATGATAAGCAACGGTGCAAGTTCTGCAGCCCCTTTTGCCATATCTCTTATCGGGGAAGGGAATTTTGAAATATATTCTGATGCTTTATTTAAAACTTTACTATTATTTAATGCAGATCTTACTTTTTTGATATATGGCATGACTTTTTTGTCATCGACTGAATTTATAACTTTCATCAATCCTTTAAAACCGTATTTATCAACAGCCGCCAAAACTCCAAAACCTGCTGCAAAGGTGGCAACCGAAGAAATTACAGGATTATTTTTGATGATATCGATTTTTTGAGACAAATAGTCTTTTGTATTCCATAATGCGCTCAATGCAGCCAAACCCGCAGCCCAGCTTGCGCTGACAAGACCGAATTTTGCTAATCTTAATGAACGAATATTTTGTTTCCCGATTTGTGCAACAGCTTCAGGAGCAAAATCTCTTACTGCTGCTGATAACCCGCCTGCTAAAGGTAAAGAATAGAATAAGGTGTTGTCAATTGCCCGGTGTTTCCTGTCATTTACATCATCTGAGGCCTTAGCAAAAGCGATTTTTCTGAGATCTTTATCCTTTAAATTCGCAAATACATGCTCCTCTGGTGTCGCTTTAAATGCCGTATTATTGGCATTTGCACTTAATGAAACAGAATTAACCTGCATTTTTCACCTAAACCTTTCGCACTAAAATTATACTATAATTTTAAAATCATGTGAATATTTTTTTTGCTATTTTATACATAATTATTTATAAATATTTACAATTCTATCTGTTTTGCTTACTATCAGACTATGAAGAAGTTTTTTATTCATACAATGGGCTGTAAATCAAACCAATTTGAGACCTCAATAATTAAAGAAAATTTGCTCAATAACTCATTTGAAGAGGTGAAACGTGTAGCAGATGCGGATTATTTTATATTAAACTCCTGCTCTGTTACTCACAAAAGTGACAATGAAGCATTTTATCTTCTGCGTAATGCAAAACATAAAAAAACAAATATCACGACTGTTTTGACAGGTTGTATTGCGCAAATTGAAAAAGAAAAACTTCTCAAAAATGAATTTATCGATTTTGTTATAGGCAATGATGATAAGTTAAATCTGTATAAGTATCTCGAAATGGGTGAAAAATATAGTGTTTCTGATGTTATGGGGCAGGATAAATTTAGTGAAGTTGTATTATCTGACACGTCAAAAACAAGAGCTAGTATTAAAATTCAGGACGGATGTGACAATAGGTGTTCATACTGTATAATCTGGAAGGCAAGAGGTAAAAGCCGTAGCGCATCATCTGATTTTATAATAGATCAGATTAATAATTTTGTAAAAGCCGGCTACAAAGAAATTGTTCTGACAGGAATTCATATAGGGCAGTGGGGAAAAGAATTTGGTTTGACTTTGATTGACTTATTAAAGGATATTGAATCAAAAACTAATATTCCCCGTTATCGTTTGGGTTCATTAAATCCAACTGAAATTAATGATGAACTGCTTGCTTTTTTGCAAAAATCCGGCAGATTCTGCCCGCATTTTCATTTGTCATTGCAAAGCGCAAATGACAAAACTCTGCGTTCTATGAACAGATTTTATAAAACAGATTTTTATTTGACCCAGATTGAGCAGATAAATACGATGTTTGATTTGCCGTTTATTGGCAGCGATATTATTGCCGGTTTCGCAGGTGAAACCGACGAGGATTTTGAAATCACCCGTAAGAATCTTGAATCATCTGGTTTGACTCAAATTCATACGTTTCCTTATTCGGTTCGTAAGGGTACCATAGGAGAAGGCATGGACGGGCAGGTTTCTGACACGGTAAAAGAAAAAAGGGCAGATATAATAAAAGCTATTTCAAGAGAAAAATATAATTATTTCGTAAATAATAATATTGGTAAAATTCATGAAGTTTTAATTGAAAAGCATCCTGATAAGCATTCAGGCAATCTTAAAGGTGTTACAGGAAATTATTTGTCCGTGCAGATTGTTTCAGACCGAAAAGATTTATTTAATACGTTGCAAAAGGTCAAATTAACCGAGTATAAAGACGGCATAATTCATGGGGCATTTGTTGAATAATCTTGACTGATAATATTATTTTCCCTACTCTTCTTTGCAATGTTGGTACTGCAGGCGTGAAATAAAAATGTTTTCGGTTATTATTCATAAAATTTTGAAATATCCAAATCTATCTGCCCTTTGGAAACCTTATAAATAGTGTCTTTAAATTCTTCTATATATTTAGGGTTTATTCTGTATTTATCAAAAACGCCCTGATGGTACAAATCAATCAGTTTATTTACATATTTTTGGCAGCAAAATTTGCCATAACATCAGCTCCGCCTTCGGATTTAGGAAATATATGTTCAACAGAAGCAAGATACGGCCATAATATTCTTGATGCAATTTTATCTGAGCTTTCACCTGAAATTTTTACTATATACGCTGAAAAATCTTCATTAGATGTCGGGAGTTTGAATGCTTCCTGCATGATTTTTTCGTGCATTGTTTTATCCGGTAAATCATCTATTATTCTGCCCAAATCGTAAATGTATGATTTTCTTGAAAATGGTGCAATGATTTCTTTATTTGTTAATCTGGCTTTTGATGTTCCGATAAGTTCTTTTAATTCGGTATTGTTCTTTAATACTGATTTTTTCAAAATCCAGTCTAACATTCCCATTACACGTATTTGATTATTCATTGTAGTATCGTTTGTGGTATTTGAAAGCCGTTTTGATTCCTTAATAAGCTTATTCATAACTTTCTTGGCTTTTATGTCGTTTTCATTAACGATGTTATCTTTAATTTTAGACAATTTATATTTAAATTCGTAAGATGAAAACGGAATCAGTACAGGGCGTTCATTCAACCTTTTATCTGTTTCTTTTACAAGTTGAGCATATTTATCCTTATATTCCTGTGGTAATTGATTGAAATACTCCTGTATATTTCTGAAAATCCCGCTTTGTTTTTTACGCAAGTCACGGCGGTAAATCGGCTCAATTTCGCTTAACAGTTGCTTAATGTTGTCGTTTGGGTGTATTCTTGAACGTGCGGAAATTATTCCCATGACGCGTTCTTCCATTCCGGAGTAGCACTCTTTGTATTTTGATAAAATTTCTACTACATCTTTTGATGGTTTTTCAAATGCCCCGCTTTTTATTAATCTTGATACCTGTTTGGGGTCAATCATTGGTATGCCGCTGTAAATGCAGGGTAAATTATATTTAAAAAGAATTCTTAATTTTGAAGAATTTTGGATTGATGTAAACGGAATCTGGTATGAGGGTATCAGATATAAATCACTAACCATTCGGGAATAATCAGGAACGGCATTGTCTCCCTTACGCCTTTTTTTTACGGCTAAGGTTCGATTACACCCGTTTACACCATTAAGAGTAATTGCCGAAATTCTCATAGATATTCTCTACATTGTACCACTACTTTTGTATACGGTATAAATTGTTAAAAACTTTAATATATTTAGAGCGTTTTTATATAATCTTCGGCGCTAAAATTTTTTCCTGTCAGCTGCTTAATAAGTTCATATTCTTCAACGGACGCACCTTTTGAAAATATATTGTCAATCAGGTATTGTGCAGTTTTCTTGTTTTCTGTAATATTTCCCAATACGCTGTGTAAATGGTTATAAATTTGTGCTTTCATCAGAGATGCTCTGAAATAATTCTGATAGTATGCTGGGTGTGATAAGTAGTGAGGTATCGTTGCCCATTCGTTATTAGGTGCGTGGTCTTGTCCTCTGTATTTTAATCTTAATTCTGACCACAATTTAGCAGGATTTTGCTCCGGATTCTTATAAAATTCTCGTTCAAAATCAATTATTAAAAGGCATTTTGATATAAAATTTGATTCATCTTCTTTGAGCGAATTCTTGAACTTAACCAAAATTTCAGGCGGGATTATATTATTTAAAATATTTTCTTTTTTAGGTAAATCGCCCATCATCATAGCAATTGCCTCTGTAAATGCAGGAGATGACGGCTCTCTGTCAACAAAAGGCAAATCTTTTGAAATCCCTAAGTCGTAAACACAATGCCCAAGTTCATGATTAAGAGTATCGATACTTCTTGAATCACTGCGAAGATTTGCAAGTATTCTCGCATCTTCTCCCGGGGTTATACAAAATGCAAATCCGTGAGTATTTTTGCCTTTGCGCGGATAAAGATCGAGAGTTAAGTTACCGTTTTTAATTAGTTCATCGATGTTGTAACCCATTCCTCTATAAGCATTTTTGCAAATTTCTTCAATGTTTGTATTTTCAAGTATTTTGTTTACTGATTTTTCAG
>CACXAK010000020.1 GCA_902765655.1 uncultured bacterium
ACTCTTTTTCAAATGTAAGAGTTTTTTCACAACTTTTTTTCTCAGATTCAAGATATTTTATCAAATTATCTTTAGTATTATACTTTTTAATTGAATACCCTGAAAGCCTTTTTTCAAACTCTGACAGCACAAACAACATAGTAGTAAGTGGAATATACATGAATAATACTCCTATTATCTTCACAATATAAATATCGGCAGAATAAAAAATTACTTTAATAAGGGAGTTGGAGTTTTATTATTTGGCGCTATTCCGATTATTATAGGAATTTTGGTTGTTGGTATGGATGCTGTCAGATTAATTTTTGAACATGGCGAATTTGATAAAATGGCTACATTTATGGTGACAGAAGCACTTTGGTTTTTGTCAGTTTCAATTATTCCTTATGTGTTTAGAGATTCAATAACAAGAGTATTTTATTCGTTTAATGATTCTGCGACTCCGTTTACAGTTGCTTTTTCGTCAATTGTGCTTAAAGTATTTCTGAACTGGATATTAATTTCAAAAATGCATTTTGGTATAGGCGGAATTACACTTTCAACATCTGTTGTTACTCTGTTTAATGCGTGTATCTTGGGGTATTTTATAACGAAGAAAATGAAGATGGATTACAAATCATTGTTTAAAAACTTTTTGAAAATGTCTGTTGCGGGTGTTGTTGCAGGCGTTGTTTGTTATTTTGCAGCAGTACAATTTGATAAATTTATTTTGTTGCCAAAGATTCCGTTTGAATTGTTGAAAATAAGTATAATCGCATTTATTTGTTTATTTGTGTACATTCCGCTGAATTTGCTGATGAAAATGGAATATGCAAGTGAATTATTTGACAGATTAAAATCAAAATTTATCCGATAAAAGGGTGATGTTTTAAATTATAAATGTAATTAAAATATCATTACCATGCAATTAACCGTTCACAATTATGATAAAAACCGTAAAAAGTTGGAATATGTTCAGTCTCCGACAAAGCCACGTTTTGCGCCGTCTTACGTTATTAGTGGACAAAGAGCTGATGAATTTGTCAAAAAATACAACGAACAATCAGATTCTCTTGTCAAAAACTCAATTCTAATGACAGTATCAGGGGCAATTGTCGGATGCGGAATGGCATTATCCCAAAATGCAAAAAAAGTTGGACTTATAATAAAATCCGGAGTCGGAGCAATTATTGGGTTAATTGGAGGCATAACAATTTCGCAGCATGAAAAAAATAAATTGATGGATGAATATAACGTTGAAGAAATTTAATTTTAAATATGATTTTATTTAGGATATAACATTAAAAATTGTTAAAAATAATTTATTTTCTGCTCTTTTAAATGTATAATTTTGTAGGAAAATAAAGGATTATATTGAGTATGAAAAAATTATTAGCATTATTTACGGCATTTTTGATAACTTCCCTAAACGGGGCATACGCTTTTAGCGAAGTTTACTATCTTAAGAATACGACTCCAGCAATCATACAACCTAGTGTATTAAACGGGTTTTATTCACAAAATTTTCAGGTAATAGACCAAAAGAATCCTTATTATGCAAAATCTTCTAAAGATCCTGAAGATTATGCCGTAGTAATTCTGCAGCAGAGCGGAAACAATTCTTTTTATTACTATCAGTCAAACGACAATAAAAAAATAAACAAATATATTTTAAAAGCAATAAAAAGAGCCGGTATTGAATATGAACAGTCATACAATACAAATATAATAAGCACATTTGATAATATAGCCGGCAGAACAATACAATCTGCCGGATCCTCAATGCAGAATAATTATGTGTTCAATGACAATGAACCTGCATATTCAAGCAGTTATAACAGTTCAACTACGTCCCAAAAACAAAGCTCAAATACATACAAGGGCTATGTGGCAAATGTTGAATCAGGAACAAAAATCAATATCTATCTCCAAAGTGCAATAAATACAGCAACAGCCGTTGAAGGGGACAGAATTATAGCCGTTCTTACCAATGATTTGACCCACAACGGATATGTCGTGGCGCCTCAAGGAAGTCTTGTATACGGGATCTTGACCAAAGCAAGACACGCAACATACGGTTCAAGAAACGGCAGAGTAGTAATTAATTTTAATCAGTTAGTTACCCCTGATGGCAAAACATTTAATATAGAAACAGAGAAAATAGATTTTACCGTAACAAACGAAGGTAAAGTTGGAAGGGTTGCATCTAATGTTGCAGTTGGCGCAGCTGTCGGCGCATTGGGCGGGCTTATAGTCGGGGCTCTTTCCGGTAATATGGGAGTTGCAACTGCAATAGGAGCAGGAGTCGGAGCCGGCGGTGCTTTGATTGGCGGTACTGCAGAACGAGGAGTCGATGCGGAAATTCCATCTTTTACAGAAATGGAAATTATCCTTACAAAACCGTTTAACACAACGGTAAGTTATTAAAAGAGGTTCAATTTGATGGATAAAAGATTGATTACTGTCGGACTTGTAATTTTAGGAGCTGCAATATTTATTAAAGTTGCTTTTGTATTGCTTTCTCACGTCAAAGTTGATGAGTTTCACAAAACTGCAATTACATTTATCATTGACTCTTCATCCGCAAATCAACCGAAAATTCCGGCACAAATAAAATACATAAAATCTCTGTGTGCGGTTTTGGATCCGGAAGATGCTATTAAAATTATAAAAAGTGATAAAACGTCATATTTGATATATGAAGGATCTCCCGGAGAAGGGGTAGCAATTACCAAAGCACTAAAAAAATATACACAAAACGGAAGTAATGAAAATTCATACGGAGAAGCAATTAAAGAGGCAGTAAATTATTCTCTTACGATGAAAAAAAACGGATATAACGCGGCTATAGTTGTTGTAGGGAATATGGAAGAAAATGGCAGCGCAGCAAGCCGTATAAATTGGGATACTTTACCAAAAAACATCGAAAAAACCCAAAAATATCTGCCTGAACTTTCAATGATGTTTGTTTTTGCCGATCCGCAAAAATTGGATGAAGTTAAGACAAAATTAAATCCTGTTTTAGGCGAAAACAAACTTATTCTTGTTAATGAAGTGAACCTTCAGAAATCAAACAACAAATTTATTAAAGCAATAGGCAGATAAAGGAGTCAACATGGGTTTTACCATAAGTACAAAAAATAAAGAACAGTCATTTAATCAAAAAATTGTTTATATAAGTTCAAAACCGAATTATGATTTTCAGGTAGAAACTGATTTTGATTTTATACTGGGTATTCAGTATGACGAAAAAACAAATAAATGCCGACTTGTAAATAAATATAAATATCCTCAGTTTAAATTTAAGGGAGAAGTATTACCCGAAAAAATGCTGATAGATAAAGTCTGCAAAATAATGATTGAGGGCAGTAATAATTTTATTACCATAAAAATCGGGGAATCTGCACAAAAGCCGGATTCTGAAAAAAAGAAATCATTATTTAGTTTTTTTGTACCAGAAAACACCGAAAAAGAAAAATCAAAAATTGAAGCAGAAAGAGTAAAAATAGTAAAAGAAGTTGCAGCGATAATAAATTCACTCAGACGTAAGATTTCCATCAATTCAAAACTCGGAATATTATTACATTTAGGACTTTTACTGTCATCTTTTATATGCGCATTCGGAGTTTCAAATTATCTTATGGGAATTCCTATAAGTAATGACGGAACAACTGTACAGATACCAATGAATGCTAAACTTGTTATATTTTATGCATTAATAATTTATTCTGTCGGATCAATGCTTAAGCAGGGAATGTTCTTATTTATGCAGAGAAAAGGCGGATATGATACAGCAACTCCGGTTATCGTTGAAAAATTGATGATAAGCTTATCTCTTGTATTTTATGTCGCAATTTACCTGATAAATTTACTGTATTTTATTTCTGCAAAAATGCCGCTCTTTGCGATATTTATTTCATTATTTTATGCAGGGACATCTCTTTCGCTGGCAATTGGCTGCGGGTATTTTAAACACGGCAGCGCTGTTGCAAGAAAAGAACTTGATAATTATGAATACAGAGAAGATTTTGAAATAGTAATAAAATCCTATCAAAACTGGATAGAGAAATATGCAAATTCTTTAAGCGAAGAAAAAATCCAAAAAATCAAAGATAAATTATTTAACCTTCAATTGTGGGCGAGCTTAGAAATCGGATTGGGAATTTTCACTGCTCCATTTTTGGCATACGGGGTTTCAAACACTTTGGCAATGTGCTTCCCTGAAGCCGCAGGGTGGATAAGAATAGGCGGATTAAGATTCAGTCCCATATTTTTGGTTCTTGCAACATTTTTGATTATCTTTGCATTCTTTGCTTTTGTGAGTGCTTTTACGTATTTTTGGTTCTTGCAACATTTTTGATTATCTTTGCATTCTTTGCTTTTGTGAGTGCTTTTACGACTCTCAAGAAAATCGGGGGCTCAGATATAATTAAACAGGACGGATTTAGTAATTATCTTTCACATGGTGTTGATATATACGGACTTGAAGGGACTAAAAAACTTGATTCCGAAATGAGAAAATTTATATTTATCGGTGTCGGAATAATTTTAATTGAATTTTCTATGAATATTTCATATTTTACTCAGGAAATCGGCTCGGATATGAAAGGTTTATTTATAAGTTGTGTTGCGGCACTTGTCCCGACAGCACTTTTAATCGCGGAAACAATTATGCTGGCACATACAAAATTTGAAATCTTCGCTTCAGAGGAACTAATTGCAAGGATAGATAACGACTAATGACATATAAATCAATAATACAAATATTGCTCGTACTTGCAATCATATCAACTATATGCATCAGTATTATGAAACCAAAGATGCATAAACCTCTTATGGTGTTGAACTCTCAGTTTAATGTTGAGCACGATGACGGGATTAAGGTTGATGAAAAAAATATCGCAGTAATGGTTCAGGATACCGAAGTTAATGCTGAGGGGAACAAAATCATTGAAAATGAAGGCGGTATAAATTTTGTTGAGCCAAAAATTGAGGATGTTCAGCCAATAAGTTTTACAAAGACAGAAACAAATACCCAAAATGTGAATTTTGAAAACCAAAAACCATCAGGAGTTAACAATGTCGGATTTAAAAATAATAATTCAGGAATAAAAACTACTCCGACAAAAACAGTAAACAACTCTGTAAAACCAACAACTACAAATATTAAAACTCAGCCGGCAACATCAAATAAACCCATAACTCCGGCACAACAAACTCCAAAAATAGATTTAAATAAAATCGTAAATAATAATCAGAAAATAATTAATAATCCGGCTCAAACAAGTGCTGCGCAAACAAAAACATCATCTGTTCATACAACAAATACTCCTGTTGAAACAACAAAACCAAAAACAATACCACCTGTTCAGGTGACACAAACTCCGGAAGTTAAGCCGCCTATAAGGGTTGCATCTCAAACAACATCACATAATCCGCCGGTGTCCGCAAAAGCAGAAACAAAACCTGTTGTTTTAACAGCAGCTCAGGAAGAAATCGCATGGAATAAATGGCGTTCGAATCTGAATAATCAAATTATGAGGGATTCCAAGCTTCCGACTATGCCAAATGGGATAATTTTTAAATACAAATTTACGGTTGATAAATACGGAAAAATTTCAAATGTCCAAACCTCATCGACAACTCCCGGGTATACACCATATGCAATTCAGTTTATTGCGCCTGTAATAAGAAGTTATCAGGGACGTGCCATTTTGAATTTTCCGACCGGATCAAACAGAACATCAACTGAAGTTTCAGGAGCCTGGAAGATTTCAAGCAGTTCAAAACTTTCCACCCCTGACGATTACCACGATATAGAAAAAATTAAGAAATAGGAAAATAATAATGTATATATGCAGTGAATGCGGAAATGAATACGAAATAAAGCCAAAATATTGTGATTGCGGGAATGATATTTTTATAAATAACGAAGAAGAAGAAGAAGAAGAACAAGATGAGATTCTGCAAGACGAAACCGAACAAATTGAAGATGACTTTGATGAAGAGGTATTAACAATTGAAAGACACAGAAATTTCAGAAAAAAAACATCTTCTCCGACAGGACTTGTCATTTTCGTATTATGTATAATTTTATCATTACTTGTTTTGTTTGTTATCGGAAATCCCAAAAAAGACACAAATACCACAGAAATTACTCAAAAAACAAATGAAAAAATAGAAATCCCTTCAATTGATTCGTATTGGGATAATACTCCGGTTAAAATTTCACAAAAAGAAGAAATAATTCCCGAACAAAAAGAGGAAAATATTTTAGACAAAATTGTACAGCAAATTGTTCCTCCCGAACCGCCTAAAAAACAAATTCCCACAGCTGCAACAATTTCAGTTACAGCGCCTAAAGTAACTCAAACAATTAAAACACAATCAAAGCCAAAACCGATTACAGCATCAGCTCCTGCCAAACCTAAAAAAACTACACAAACAACTCCAAAATCAAATTCTTCTCAGAGTGGTATGACATTTGAAGATTTGACAAATAAAATAAGAAATCAATATCCTAATCAAAATCAACAGGCAACAACTGCAAAAAATCAGGCCACATCAACAACAACTAATACAACAAAGACAGCACCTTTGCCGTCTCAAACATCTAACCAAGCTAAAACAGTTACACAAACTCCGGCAATAACAAAAAACTCCTCTCAGGCAACCACAATAACGCACACGCAAAGCTCTCAACCGATTGTTCAGACACCTCCTGCAAAATCACAGGCACAATTAAGACAAGAACTTGCAACATACAAATCAGGCCTTAGAAATACTATAGGAAGAAAAGTTGACTTCACCAAAGTAATAGGTGACGGAGAATGCAGTTTATCATTTAAGGTAAACTCAAGCGGCAGATTAATATCAAAAGCATTTACGAAACAATCTTCAAATATTACACTGAATGATGCCGCATTTAATGCACTCAATACAACCACAAGCTATAATCCTCCGCCTGAAGGTTATAAAGGTGAAACATTCAAGCTGACTATAAAATTTTATAACGGCAATTTTGAAATATCACTTAATTAGAGTTTCATCCAAAACAATTTCACCTTGTCTAAATATACGGAGTTCATTATTCATTACTCCAACAACAGTTGATTCTAAACCCTTTGCGCTGTAACCATAATCGGGAATAATCATATCTGCAAGTCCTGTCATATTCTCAAGAGCTTGCTCGTAAGTTTTTGCTGACGGCTGATGCGAAAGATTTGCACTTGTTGTTGCAAGTACATGGTTTGGAATTGCTTCACAAATTTGTCTAAAAACTTCATTATCAGGGATTCTGATACCCACAGTCGGCATAGCGGAAGTAATATAATCCGGAGTTTTTTCGCTTTTATCCGTAACAAGCGTCAAAGCGCCGGGGAAATATTTTTTTATCAAAATTTGTCCGATCTTTGGTATAGGTTTTACATAATCAAGTAAATTATAAATTTCATTCGACATTAAAATAAGCGGTTTTTGCGCCTCACGCTTTTTTATTTCATATATTTTTTTTACAGCTTGCTCATTATCAGGCAGACAACCTAAGCCCCAGACGGTATCTGTCACATAAGCAATAACTCCGCCATTATTTAAACAATCAATAATTTTTTCTTTTTCTATCAGCATATTTTTATATTACCATAAATAGTAGCAAATTTTATTTTCATCAATTTTAATATATTTTGAAAAGAGGTCAATTATGGAAATAAAAAGAATAAATAACACCCAGAGTTTTAAGGCACTAAATTTTAATAATGTTACGGTTTTTGACAGACAATATGTAAAAAAAGATTTTAAAGAATTGATGAAACTTGGGGAAAAATATAATATCAGACTTACTTCAGTATACTCTGATGTACCTGATTTCAGTGCAATTGATATTGATGTAAAACCGCTAAAAAAAGATAATTTGAAATTTTGGCAGAAAATATTTACTCCCACAGGCAGAAGTTCATTCAAAACAGGATATGTATACATAGATGAGCCGCTAAAACCATCTATTTTGGATTCTGTTAATGAAGCTATTAAAAATTTATGCAGCAAATTAGAAAAATAAGAAATTTCAATACAGGTAAAAGAGAGTTACAAATAGCACTTTCTTGCTTCACCTTCAACACCTGCATAAAGTTCTACATATTTTTTGGCAGGACTTGCATCGATTTTTGATAATAAAACTTCTTCTATCTGGAAAAATCCGACTTCAGAAATCATTTCTATATCAATTTTAATCGGTTTTCTTTCTCCGTGGTGTATACCTATCCACTTAATTGCGTTAGCACTGTATTTATGGATATCCCCAACTTTTGGCGCAGTATTTATTGAAAGAGGAATCCTTGCTCTGCCTTTAGTCATATCGCAACCATCAGCAATCAATATAATTCCGGCTTCTGTTGAATGAATTTTATGGGAAGACATGTGTCCTACTATTGCCTCTGTTGTCAAAGCTCTGATAACCACACGTTTGTGCAGATCATTTGGGAACATATGCATCAGAGTACGGTTTATTATCGGCTGAGCAAGAAGCGCAGACATTTTTTCATGCCCCTGTCTGCTGATTGACATCCCTAAATCGTGCATTAAGCCGGCCATGATAACAGCACACATACTGTCTTCAAAAGAACCTATTTCTTCTTCTTCTAAAGATGTTTTAATTCCGAAATCGTGCAAAATATTGAGCATTTTTATAGCATTACCGACAACCTGACGCATATGGACTGGACCATGGTCGTTGTAGCCAAGGCGCCTTATTGAAACATTGTTGGCATATTCCTGCATTTCCTGCAACTCTGCATCATTAAATAAGTAATTAACCAATTCTAAACAAACAGGTCTGTTTTTTAATCTGTTTATAATCTTAGTTTCTGTCGAAATTTCTTTTACCGATTTCATAACTCACCTTTTGATTGCTGTTTGATATTTATATATTAATAATAAACCATAATGGCAAAAAAGTTAAGTGGGTAAATACTATTTTATATTTGGAGAAAACCGCACCCAAATGGTATAATATAGTATAAGGCGCTTATTTACTTATTTTGTACATTATAAATTTGCTTGAATTTGTTTATTAAGACTTGGAACAAAGTAAGTGAGTACTTATGTAAAAGATTTAAACACGAACTATAATTAGCATAAATAACATTAAACAAAAACATAATTATAAAAAGTAAAGGTATTTATAATCTTAAATACCTTAATTAGTAATGAATAAATCGAAAGGACAATTTTATGACAAATAAATTAGAAAATATATTAAAAGATAATACCTTAACAAAAGAACAACAAATCCAAATAATTAATCAATATTATGATAACTATCAAACAGAAGTAGATAAAGAATTAAATAATTATCTCGTGAAACAATATATTGGTGCAGCATTAGAAATAGGCAGTGCAGCATTACCTGTTGGCGGTGTTGGTAAATTAGGAGGAGAAATAGGAAAGCAATTACTTAAAAAACAATTAGGACGTAAAATTTCAGAAAATATTGGTTCAGGTATGTTATTAGGAGGTGCAAGCGGAGGTTTGTTTGGCTTAGGAGAAGGTTTGGTAAATGGAACTAATCCTGTACTATCCCTATTACAAGGTGCATTATCCGGAACAACAGCAGGGGCGGCATTAGGTACTGTTGGGGGTAATATCCAAAAAGCAGTAAAAGGACAACAATTAAAAAATTACGGCAACATAGATAATCTTGATGAAATTTTGAGAAAACAATATAGTAATGATTCAAGAAAATTTTATCAGGATTATATACAAGAAATACAATTAAGTAAAAATGGGAAATTTGATTTTTCAAAACGCGGAATTCAGGAACAATTGCGATGGAATCCCCAACAAGCACAAAACTTTCCTGAACTTGTAAATGATATAAAAAATGCTAAAAGACTGCCTGATGTCCCAAATGAAAAACCTTTAGAGAAACCCGATGTATCCCATTATGAAGTTTACAGAGGTAAAAATGGTGATCACTATATTGAAGTATCAAAAAGTGGTAAAAAGAGATACTACATAACAAAAGATGCTCCTATTGGCAGTGACCATACTACAAGTACGGGTACCAATAAGAGCATCGGGACTTATCTAGAAAGTCCTAATAACATTATACCTTTTATAAATCCAAATTACAATACCCAAAGGGATAATAATTTACTTTATGGAAGCGTTGAAATGAATGTTGATAGTAACCAAATATCTGATTTATTCGGTTACACAAATCCACTGACAGGTAGTAACCACATATACACACGCGATGAAATTGGTGCAATGTCAACAGATGAATATGCTCAAAATGAAAAAGCAATTTATGCTCAATTAAACAAAATAGGTATTCCGACCAATGGCGATTTGCAACGAGAAGCAATGACAGGTGGCGGTGTTGTTTATGTAAATTCTTATACCCGTTCCGATGGTACAGAAGTTAAAGGTTATTACAGAAGTAAGCCTAGTATTTAGTTTTTAAAAAGATAAATGGGAATAAAATCCCATTCATCTCAATTTCACAATTATTTTTATCTTATTCTAAGTGTTAAATTACATTTATGCTATTAAGCCATAGTCAATTCACCAAATTTCAAACTGTTTATAGTTTTTTCAGGTAAAATCGCTGACTTGATTTCCAACAAATCCTGCTGCATTAATCGTCTTGGAGAACCATCTTCCATTGAATGATTTCTCAAAAGATAAGACGGATGGAAAATAGCCATAGCTTTATATGTTTTACCGTTTATTGTAACATCAAACCATTTGCCTCTGACTTTTGAAATCTGAACTTTTTTATCCGCATAAAAAGATTTTAGTGAAGTTGCCCCGCAAAATACAATTGCTTTTGGATTCATAATATCAATTTGTGCAGTCATGTATTTTTCACAAAGAGATTTTTCAACATCAGTCGGAACTCTGTTTTCCGGAGGACGACATTTTACTGTATTTATAATATATAAATCTTCCTGTCTTGAAATTCCTGCTTCTGCCAAAAATTCATTCAAAAGCTTTCCGGCTCTCCCAACAAACGGAGTACCCGTTTCATCTTCGGTTTCACCCGGTGCTTCACCTATTAAAACAATTCTTGCGGTTTCAGGATTTCCATCAGAAAACACAACATTATTTCTTGTATTTCCTAATATACAATCATGGCAATTTTCACATTTTTCTCTAACTATCTCAAGACATTCTTTTTTTATCATTAATCTTCTCTCCCTTTAAAAAATCCGATATTATATTTTTTACAATATCTTTTTAGTTCTTTCATTATTATACCTGATAATAAAAATACTGCAATCAAATTTGGCACAGCAAGGAATAACGTAAATCCGTCGGACAATCCGACAACACTTTTTAAATTCATCGCAGAACCAATAACTATAAAAATACAGTATATTATCTGAAAAGTTCTTATTTTAAATTTTGATTCTCCGAACAAAAATGTCCAGCTTTTTACCCCGTAATATGAACCGCAAAGCATAGTAGACAAAACAAAAAATGCAGCCATAACAGTCAACAGAATAGGGAAATAAGCCCATACACTCTCAAATGCATGCGAAGTCAATTCGATACCTGCAGGAGTTCCCAAATAATCTTTGTAAGCACCTGTAACAACTATAATAAAGGCCGTTGCAGAACCGACAATTACAGTATCAACAAACGGCTGAAGCATAGCAATAAATGCCTGTGCAACGGGCTTACTTGTTTTAACAGCGGAAAATGCAATCGGAGCAGTGCCTAAACCTGCTTCATTTGCAAACATTGCCCTGCGGAATCCCCACAACATACAACCGAAAACTCCGCCGCCGACAAGTGCCTGCGGTTTAAATGCTTCACTTATAATAAGACCTATTGTATGCGGTATATTTTTGATATTTAAAATACAAATTAAAAATGCACTCAAAACATACAAACTGCACATCAAAGGAGTAACTTTGGAGGTAAATTTACCTATTGATTTTATGCCACCAATAACTGTAATATATGTAATCACAGCTACTATCAGACCAAATAACCACCTGCAATCGGTAAACCACCCTGTGACATTTGAAATCTGCGTTGTAATCGCATTGATTTGGAATAAATTCCAACCGCCTATCATTGCAAAAATACAACATATAGCATAAATATTTGCAAGATATGGAGTAAACGGCTTTATCCAATTTGAGCGCAAACCGTTTATTATGTAATACATAGGCCCGCCTGATGATGAACCGTCTTTATTAATTTGTCGAAATTTTATTCCAAGCAAAACTTCGGAAAATTTTAGAGCCATAGAAAAAATTCCTGCAGTAATCATCCAGAAAATCACTCCCGGCCCGCCTATTGATACGGCAAGCGCAGAACCTACAATATTTCCCATGCCTGCAGAAGCGGAAATCGTTGCCGTAAGGGCCTGAAAGGATGATACTTCTCCTTTTCTTTTTTTCTTTATAACATCCTGATGCTTATATTTTTGAGTCAATAAATCAAGAGAATGTTTAAACCCCCAAAAACCAATAAATCTTGTTCTTACGGTAAAATATAATGCTGCAATTATTAAAAGAGCAATCAAAAATTCTACACGAACACCCTGAATAGTTACATGAGAAAAAATTATCCCTGAAATTTTATTTGCAATAGGGGATAAAATACTGTCAATCCTGCTATCTATATTCATAAAATAATTTTACCATGAAAATATATAAATCATGTTTATTGACAACAATATAAAAAAAATATAATATTAAACAATAACAATTTAAATAAAATTTGGAGAGAAAATGAAAAGACTAGCTCTTTTATTAATTTTAGCAGTTACGTTATGCGGTTGCACAAAAGTCGAAGATGTTGAATATGAACCAATGAGTTTGGCATTACCTAAAAAAGGAACTTATTTTTGTCCGATGAGAGGATATGATGGTTCGTATTTGTTAATGGAAGACATTTTTGATGCTTCAGAAAAATGTGAAAACTGGAACAACGATTTTTGGAAAGAAAACAAACCGGAAGCTTACGAAAATTGCCTGGAACAAAAGAAATTATTTGTAGAAAGATTTCAACAAAATACCTGTGTACCTGTGCTTAAAAAGAACTTTACTGAAGGGAAATCAGGATGTTTGGTCCAGGTAATTGAAAAATATAACAAAATAATAAAATACTCATGCTTTGGACCTGATGTTGACTCTGTTCTTAAAGCAATCAAAAAGAAATATCCGAAAGAAGAAATATAAAAAACGAGGCAAATGCCTCGTTTTTTTATTTTTGAAATACGAAAATATATTCGTGGTTAAATATTGAAAATCCGCCTGCTAAAGCACGATAACGCCACAAGTTTGCAGTTCGGCCTTTAGCTCTTTCATTTCCCTGTATATCTTTGACAATAGTTGATTTCAATTTGAAACCGATTTTTCTCATCCTGTTCATACACTCAAAACCAAGCGGCTGAACTTCGGAATTTTTATAACTGTCACCAATAATCAGACAGGCAAAACGACCTTTTTCCAGCAAATCATAACCATTCTGAGCAACTTTTTCAAACATATCATAGAATTCTTCAGTTGATTCACAGTTTGATAAATCTTCTTTTTTATCGGAAAACTTAATAATATCGTCATAAGGCGGATGAAGCATTAAAAACTGTGCATTTTTTTCACCCATAATTTCAAGTCTTGCTTTTACTTTTTCAACAGCATTATTACTTGTTGAATCAGAGCAAATTATATTTACGTCTGTGACAAGTTGTTTTGGTGTAAATTTTTCGGAAACACTGTCAACCAAATCCTGCTTCAGCTCAACACCAATACATCTTCTGTCCATATTAACCGCTTCAATTCCGGAAGTCCCTGAACCGAAAAACATATCAAGAACTACATCACCTTTTTTGGTGTAACGTTCATACATTTGCTGAGCAATCTGAGGAATATAATTTCCATGATAATCGTTTGAGTGCCCATGTTCTTTTAATCTTGACGGAAATAGCCAGAGAGAATTCGTTATAATATGAGCGTACTCTTTCCACTTGTTCAGATTAATATCGCTGTATTTTGTTGTTTTTATATCAGGTTTTTGAACAACACGCAAATCTGCTTTCTTTTTAGGTTTTAATTTTGCGTTATTTAAAATTCTTGCCAAAATTCTCTCCTCCCGTATTGTACAAATCCATCTTATAAAACCTGCCCAAATTTGTAATCAAACATTTATATGATTTTGTGCTATCATTTGAATAGATAAAGGGATTGATTTTAAATGTATCTGCCCTGATAATGAAAATTTTCGATAAAGTCAGAGTAGGGGGTCATTTGGCAAGAATAAAACAGTTATCAAAAAATCTTATAAATCAAATTGCGGCAGGAGAAGTCATAGAAAGACCGGCATCTGTTGTTAAAGAGCTTACGGAAAATTCCATTGATGCGGGGGCTACAAAAGTCAGTATTGATATAACAAATGACTGCCGTGACATAAGGATTGCAGATAACGGCTCCGGGATCCATCCTGATGATATTTTGCTTGCGTTTTCAAAACACGCAACAAGCAAAATTCAGGAAGATGACGACTTATACAATATTCACACTTTCGGTTTCAGAGGAGAAGCACTTGCAAGTATAATTTCTATTTCAAAACTAACCTGTATAACAAGAACCCCTGAATTTGAAACAGGTACAAAAGTAAAATGTGAAAATTCGGAAGTTTCACAGGTTGAAACAGGTTGTGCAATCGGGACAATTATGGAAGTAAAAGATTTATTTTATAATTTGCCTGTTCGTTTGAAATTTTTGAAAAGCTCTAATACCGAATTCTCTTACATTCAGGAAATTGTACAATCAATCGCACTTTCTCATCCTGAAGTATCATTAGAACTTAAAAAATACGGCAAAACTGTCTTAAAAACGACGGGACAGAATAATTTGACCCAAACAATTAAAGAAGTATATTCATCTGATGTTACCAATAATTTAAAAGAAGTTTTGAAAACTGATGAGCTTTCAGGACTTAAAATTTCGGGTTTTGTAAGTACACCAGACTATACACGTTCAAGCAAAAAAAGTTATTATACATATATAAATTCCCGTGCGGTAAAATGTCCGGTTTTTCAAAAAGCCATAGACACTGTTTACAGAACTCTTACGGCAAACAACAAATATCCGTTTGTTGTTTTGAATCTTGAAATCCCTCCGCACGATGTTGATGTGAATGTTCATCCGACTAAAAAAGAAGTTCGTTATAAAAATCCGAATCAGATTTTTAATTTTATATTCAGCGCAATACAAGGCGGGCTTTCAAATTACGCTGAAAATGCGAATGTGAAACCTTTTACCCAAACAAACAATAATCCTGAGCCAATAAGTGACAGCTCATCACCAATAGTGCAATTCCCAAAAGTTAATAATGAAATTTATGTTGATGAAAAATCAGATACAATGTTTGTTCCGCAAAATATTATGGATAAAATGGAATCAACTTATACTCCAAAAACTGATTATTCTCAAAATTTTCAACAACATCAGATGTTTGAAGTAAAATCACCGATTGAAGAAAACGGGGATAAAATAATCGGTCAGTATAAAGATACATACATTCTGGTTGAAACCGAAGAAGGACTTGAAATTATTGATCAGCATATCGCAGAAGAAAGATATAATTACGAAAAACTGCAAAATGACAAGGAAATAATTTCGCAAATGCTTTTTGTTTCTGATGTTATAGAAATTTCCGCATCAGAATGTGAACTTATCAAAGAAAATCTGGCGAAATTTGAAAGATACGGCTATGGAATAGAATTTATCAGCGATACAGAAATTATTTTCCGCAAAATACCGCAAATTCTTTCGAAAATAAACCCGAAAGACATTATTGCAGAAATTCTTCAAAATATAGAAGGGAATATTGATTCATTG
>CACXAK010000021.1 GCA_902765655.1 uncultured bacterium
CAAATCAAACTCTTTTTCAGATTTAAAAACATAAAATTTATTTACATTTTTCATATACAGCGCAAATTTTGCGGAATCTTTTTCCAAATCAGAAAACATCTTATTCTTTTGGGCAATTTTATTTGAGCCGTCAAAAGTATAATCTGTCAATTCGCAATACACTTTTACAGTTTCCAGCAATCTATATGGCTCTATCCATTTTGTAATAATCAGATTATTCATTATGCGATTTCTTCATAGGCCTGCGGATTATTCAGCAAATCATAGTTGATTTCATTTTCATTATCTGCAATTGTTGCCGCAACAACAGCATCTGAAACAACATTTAATGTAGTTCTGAACATATCAGTAAGACGTTCTATTGTAAATAAGAATGCGAAGCCGGCAACAAGCTGTTCAGGAGTCAACCCAAGACCGTTCAATATCAAAGCAATTGTAATCAAGCCGCCACCGGGGATACCTGCACAGGTACTTGATGCAATAATTGCCAAAAATGCAATTGCAAGAACCATATACGGCGTCAAATGTACTTGATATGCCTGAGCAAGGAATATAACCGCAACTGTCTGCAGTAAAGCAGTCCCGTCAAAGTTAAGTGTTGCACCAAGCGGCAATACAAAACTTGAAATTTTATGAGAAATTCCTCTTTTTTCACAACATGCAATTGTTAAAGGCAATGTAGCAGAAGAACTTGCAGTTCCGAATGCAACCATTGTGGCTTCAGCAATCGCAGAAAATAGCATCGGAGCCGAAACTTTTGAAAAACATCTTAAAAATACAGGGTAAACTATAAACATTTGAATAGCAAAACCCACAAGCAATACAAGTAAATATTCCGAAATCGGACCGAAGATATTGATACCGAAACTTGCAATAGCGCTTGCAGTTAATGCAAATACACCGGGAGCGGCAAATAACATAATCCAATCTGTAACTTTCATGGTTGCTGCAAATACTGATTCAAAGAAAGAAACAATAGGTCTGTTTATATCTCCGACTTTTGCAAGAGCCAAAGCAAATAACACCACAAATAAAATTATAGAGATCATATTGCCGTGAGCAAAAGCTTCAATAGGGTTATTAGGGATAAAACCTAAGAACATATCAAGTATTTTTCCCTGCTGTTGCTGCATTGCAGCAGTCACATGCGTCTGTACATCAGATGCCACGTTTGCTGATATATAATGCGCAGCACCCGCACCGGGCTTGAAAATAAGAGCCAAAGCGCTACCGATTGTTACGGCAATTGTAGTCAATATACCGTAATATATAATCATTTTTGAACCAAATTTTCCTAATTGTTTATTATCCCCAACACTTGTAATCCCTATAATAATTGCAGACACAACAAGAGGAATAACAACCATCTGAATCAGACGTATAAACAATTGACCTATAAATGTCAGAAAATTCAAAACCGCAGAACTCACACTGCCTGAATGAGAATAAAGAAATATACCGACTAATATACCGGCTATAATACCAAAGAATATATGCCAATTTCTTTTAATACCCAAACCTAAAGCAATAAGAATTTGCATGTGCAGTTTCATATATAAATCCTCTCTTACAAATATTCAAGTGCAACTCAGCCATTATACAACTTACAGCCAAAAATTTCAATTAATATTAATGAAAATGGTACAAATGGTGGGAATTTTAAATATAAAATTTAAATTTTTAACTGCCAACTTAATTTGTTGACTTTATTTTTAAAAGTTGTACAATTAAATATAAAATTTAAATTTTTAACTGCCAACTTAATTTGTTGACTTTATTTTTAAAAGTTGTACAATAAAATAACCAAATAAGGAAAGCATGGGTGAAATTCCCTCACTGGTCCGCAGCCGTTAAAGTCGGAATGCTTATTGGTTTTGTTATTACTTTACGAGACTGGAGGCTTTATTATGCAACAAAAAGTTATCAAACGTGACGGACAAATCGTAGAATTCGATTCCGAAAAAATCACAAATGCCATTTGTAAGGCATCAAATGTTACAAAAGAGATTGATCAGTTTACCGCACGCCGGCTGACCAAAAATGTTATCAAAATTGTTAATGACTTTGTAAAAGAAAAACAATCCAATCTTGAAGCTCCTACTGTTGAAGAAATTCAGGATATTGTTGAAAAAGTTTTACTTTCATCAGAATACAAACAAACTGCAAAATCGTACATTTTATACAGAGAACAACACAATAAAATGAGAGATTTTGCTAAAAATGCATCAATTAACATGGTTGATGACTATTTGAAACAACTTGACTGGCAGGTTAATGAAAATGGTACAAATGGTGGGAATTTTAAATATAAAATTTAAATTTTTAACTGCCAACTTAATTTGTTGACTTTATTTTTAAAAGTTGTACAATTTTAAATATAATTTCTGTTTATTGTGTCGGATGGGATTTAAAAGATTTATTATCTGAAGGTTTTACAGGAGTAGAAGGCAAAGTTGCATCAAAACCTGCAAAACATTTCCGCACCGCTTTGGGTCAAATGGTAAACTTCTTATACACTATGCAGGGTGAAAGTGCAGGTGCTCAGGCATTTTCAAATTTTGACACATTGCTTGCACCGTTTGTAAGATACGACGGACTTAACTACTCACAGGTAAAACAAGCCCTGCAGGAATTTGTATTCAATATGAATGTCCCGACAAGAGTTGGTTTCCAAACACCATTTTCAAATGTGACGATGGATTTGGTTGTTCCGTCATACTACAAAGATCAGTGCGTAATAATTGGCGGAGAGATGAAAGAAGACACTTACGGCGACTTCCAGCAGGAAATGAATATGATAAATAAAGCATTTTTCGAAGTAATGATGGAAGGAGATGCCTCAGGCAGAGTATTCACATTCCCGATTCCGACATATAACATTACAAAAGATTTTGACTGGAATAATCCTGATTTGGACGGTTTATGGGAAATGAGTGCAAAGTATGGAATTCCTTATTTTTCTAATTTTGTAAATTCTGATATGAATCCTGAAGATGCACGTTCAATGTGCTGCCGCCTGAGAATTGATAACAGACAACTTGAATATCGCGGAGGCGGATTGTTTGGCTCTAATCCGTTAACCGGCTCCATAGGCGTTGTTACAATGAACTTGCCTAAAATCGGTTATCAGACAAATTCTAAGGAAGAATTTTTTGAAGTTCTGAAAGACAGAATGGAACTTGCAAAAGAATCACTCGAAATTAAACGTAAATTACTTGAACGCCTGACTGATGGTGGATTATATCCTTATACTAAATTCTATTTAAGAGATATAAAAGCACGCTTCGGAGTTTATTGGAAAAATCATTTCTCTACAATCGGGCTTGTAGGCATGAACGAAGCATGCGAAAATCTTTTGGGTTGTTCGATTGCCGATGAAAAAGGACACAATTTTGCGGTTGAAGTCATGGATTATATGAGAGACTTGATAGTCAAATTCCAGGAAGAAACAGGCAATAATTACAATTTAGAAGCGACCCCTGCAGAAGGAACAAGCTATCGTTTGGCAAAACTTGATAAGAAAAATCTTATAGATATTAAATGCGCAAATGACGAGGAATATTATTCCCAGGGCGCAGAACCGTATTATTCAAATTCGACACAGCTGCCTGTAAATTGCACCGACGATATCTTTGAACTTCTTGACCATCAGGACGATTTGCAGACAAAATACACAGGCGGAACAGTTGTTCACATTTTTGCGGGGGAAAGAATACACGATATTAGTACAATGAAAAATCTTGTTAAAAAGATTTGCGAAAATTATCACCTGCCATATTTCACATTCTCTCCGACATTTTCGGTATGCCCGACACACGGATATGTCGCAGGTGAACATTCGTCATGCCCTGACTGCGGCAGCGAATGTGAAATTTATTCAAGAATTGTCGGATATATCAGACCTGTAAAAGGGTGGAACAAGGGTAAAAAAGCAGAATTTGCCAACAGAAAAACTTTTGATATGACAAAAGCAGGAGAACACTGCTGTTGTTCATAATCGGAGGAGTACAAAAAACTACACTGATAGATTTTCCGGGTAAAGTTGCAGCCATTGTGTTTACGCAGGGCTGCAACTTCCGCTGCGGATATTGCCACAACCCAAGTTTGATAAATCCATCGCCCCTTAGGATAGAGGGAGTAGGAGTTAGGGACTTTTTTTCTTTCCTGCAAACACGCACAGGCAAACTTGACGGTGTAGTAATTACAGGCGGAGAACCAACACTGCAATCAGGACTTTATGATTTTATAAAAGAAATTAAACAAATGGGTTTTGACGTTAAACTTGATACAAACGGAACTAATCCCGACGTGATTGAAAAACTCCTGAACGATAATCTGCTTGACTATATAGCAATGGACATTAAAGCACCGATTGAAAAATATGAAAATATAGTTTGCACAAATATAAAACAAGAAAATATACTACGCAGCATCTATTTAATTATTAACTGCAAAATAAACTACGAATTCCGAACAACCGTCATTAAATCACAGCTGTCATTTGATGATTTTGATAAAATAGGACAAATGATAAATGGGGCAAAACGTTATTACATGCAAAAATTTGTACCATCGGAAATTCTTGACCATAACCTTGTAAACGAACAAACCTACACCGACAACGAATTTAAAACAATTTGCGAAAATTTGAAAAAATATATTGAATTTGTTAATTTCAGATAAAAATCGGGATGATACCGAGATTGTAGGCGAGGAACGAGCCGTACAAGAAAGGTATGCAGCCAGCATAGTTTTTGAGCATCGTTAGATGCGTAAAAAACTGCGTGCGTGCTCTGGATGTAATCCGGGAAGACTGATTTTGAAAAAATCGGGATGACTGGATTCGAACCAGCGGCCCCTACCACCCCATGATAGTGCGCTACCAAGCTGCGCTACATCCCGATATTTCAATTATACCCCGAAACTGTCGTTTCGGCGGGTGCGCTACCCCTCTCCTCGAAAGATACTTAATCTTTCTCGTCGGCAGAGTGCTACATCCCGATATTTAATTGTCAAGTTAGAATATTTTTACATTGATTAATGTAGATTGGGCTTACTAATCCAACAACATATCTTAAAAAATCCGATTTATTATAAAAATCGGGATGACAGGATTTGAACCTGCGACCCCTTCGTCCCGAACGAAGTGCGCTACCAAGCTGCGCTACATCCCGATATTTTTAATTATAACACCAACAAATAAAAAAACTAAATTAATTTTTATATTTGCTCAATATATTCAACTACTTCCTTTAACGAATAGATATTCTGCTGAACGAAAAATTTTTTACCGGACTTTTTTCGGACATAATCGAGGTTATTGCCATCCAAAAAATCTTCACTGTACGGTCTTAACATAACCGCAGGTATAACAACAACATCACATTCAACATCTTTTACCGCATTAACTAAATCATCTGAAGTTATAAGTCCGGCAACAGTTATATCTTCACCCCAATAATTCGATTTTACCGGCTGAACCCCGACAGATAAATTCTTAATTTTTGACATTTTTTTTGCTACTTTTTCAAGCATGTTTTTTGCAGCATAAGAACACGCAAAAATCATTTTATACGACTTTGTTACAGATTTTGGCAGTTCTAATTTCCTGAAATCATCATAAGTTAAGCGTAAAGCCCCCACTCCATCATCCAGCTGACAATAATTCCCATAATATTTTGATTTGGGAATCGACTCACCTGCCAAAAGGAAAAATTCATCACTGCAACAAACACGCTTATATTTTGAAGCAATTCTAATTGTTTCTTTTGCGCATTTTGCATCAACCCGTTTTAATTTTTCTTCCCGAAACTGAGTAATTCCGACAGGCACAATCGCAGTAGATAATACCGTGTTTTTGAGTTGCGCCAAATCAGATAACGTACGTTCCAACTCTTTTCCGTCATTTATTCCGGGGCAAAGTACAATCTGTGCGTGAAACGGAATTTTGTTCTTTCTGAGCCAATGTAAATTATCAAGCGATTTCCCTGCATTTGGATTTCTCAGCATCTTTACCCTTAATTCGGGATTTGTTGTATGAACTGACACATAAAAAGGGCCCAAATGCATCCTTTTTATACGTTCTTTATCCTTATCTGTAAGATTTGTCAACGTAATATATGTACCCTGCAAATATGACAATCTGTAATCATCATCTTTTATATACAAAGTATCGCGTAAACCTTTTGGCTGCTGATCCACAAAACAAAATATACAATGGTTTAAACAGGGTTTAATCTTATCAAAAACCGCACTTTCAAATACAATACCCAAATCTTCGTCAAAATCTTTTTCAATCTCTATTTCTTCAATTTCACCATTTTTGCGCTTTAATTCAATAGTAACAAGCTCTGATTTCATATAAAAATTGTAATCAATCATATCAGACATTTTTTGTCCGTCAATTGATAAAATCTCATCACCCTTTTGTATATCAAGCTCCTGAGCAATTGAATTTTCTAAAACACTATCAACTATTGCGCTCATTTTCTTTTTCAAAACCTTCTACCATGGAAATAAAATTGTTGTATTCACAAATAGTGTTATCCAAAACTATTTTTTGATAAAAATCAGGGGTGCTGTACTCATCTTCAAGAATTTTTTGGGCATTCATTCTGTGCAGATATGCGCCGGCTTTTATATTATCAAATAAATGTTTTTTATCTGAATCCGACAAAAAAGAAGCACAGCATAATTTTATTTTTGCATCAGATATAAACTGAAGAGGATTCTTTGAAAACGGCATAAGCAAAAGATTGCGTAATTCCTTTACGCCGCTATCCGTAATCGAATAAAACGCAGACAACTTCCCTCCCTCAGACATAACTTTTGAAGACGTAATAAATTTTGATTTCTCAAGTCTGACCAATGCCGGTTTCAATGCCCCAAAACTCGGATTCGTAAAAGGAGCAAATTTATCAGCTATATGCTTTTTTATAGCATACATTGTCAAATCACGCTTTAATAACAAAAATAATATCATTAAATCAATCATATGGTTAGAATACCACATAATCGGGCTATTAACAATATTATTACAATCCAAGCATCATTTTATTTAACGAAGCATTGTAATTCATAGAAGCGTACATATTATTTTCATGTTGTTTAATTGTCTTGCATGCTTCTTCAAGCGCCTGATATTCCGGCTTAAATTCTTCAAAATTCCCGTGATTAATCTTATCGGAAATCAGTTTTAATATCTCTTCAACAGGCATAGTATTTGAAACAGTAATCCCCATTTTAGAAGCAAGTCTTTTTGCTTTTGAAATAAGCTCCTGCTCGCCCTGACATACATTTATCGGCAACGGGGTATTTGAGCTCTTACGAATTTTAATAGCATTTTGAATCAGTGCCTGCGCCTGAGCTTCGGATGTTACAGTGCGCGGATCAATCCCCAGAGCAATCAGCTTACGGCGCGTTTCTTCTGAGATTCCGCCACCGCCAAAACCTCCGCCGCCATAACTGCCAAGTTGTCCGATTGAATTGATAGACATAAAATACACGCGCCTTTCTGCCATAAATTTAATGATTTTTACACCCAAGTCAACTATATAAACGACATTTTTAGAAAAAACTTTAAAATTTAAAAATTACTATTGTAAACAAATGTAACAAAACTCTGAACATGTGAAATAAGGGATTTTTTAAATACTTTATATGTGTAAGAGAGAATAAATAAGAACGAGGTGAGAGCCATGTCAATCGCGAATTTACAAGAAAAAATGTTATTTTTTACACGTCAAAAAAGCCGTTTGAATAATCAATTATCAAATATTCAAATGCAGCAATTATCAGCAACCAGAAGATCTACAACTTCTCAAATGGCATATAACGAACAATTACAAAATTTATACTATGACCCTGAAGTTGGTTATGGAACAGAAGAATACACAGAAATTTTAGTTGAACTTCAAAACGATCACGAATTTGAAATGGCAAGCTTAACCGCCTGGGAATCAGAACTTGAAGCTCAAAAAGAATCATTAGAAACACAACTGAACGAAGTACAAAATTATGAAAATTCTTGGCAAAAATTATTAGCTAATAATATCAAAGTAGAATTTACATATGGAGGTTCAGGCGGCGGCGGCAAATAAGAATTAAATTTGAATATGAAGAGATTTTAAAAAAAGCACTGAATTTTATTCGGTGCTTTTATTTATAAAAAAAACCTGCCAGCGAGGAGCGGCAGGATTGCGACTTTTATAAAGTCTTATGATGGATAAATTATTGTTATTTTAAAAGTCTGAATTTATATGCTATATACTACTTATATTCTTCAATACTAATATAAATTTGTCAATATTAATATTGAAATTTCCCTATAATCCTCTTTTATAATTTATCATTAAAAAAGACAGGAGGGCTCGTGAACAATCCAATCCTTAATGAAATTAAGAATCTGGTTGCAGACAGAGATATTACTCTAACTTTGCTGGCTCAAAAACTTGAGAAAAAATTAGGCAGAAAATATTCATTAGCTTCTTTATCTCAAAAATTGAGAAATGGGACAATTCCATATAGCGAAGTGAGGCATATTGCAGAGATTTTAGATTACAAAATTATTTTTTACGATTTAAAAAAGAGAACTAAATAAATAGCATTATTTGATAATCAATATTAGTATGGATAATATTTTATATTTGATATTGCGTTAGAACTTATACGGACAGTTTTGGGTTTTTCATAAACATTAGGAACTCTTTCTACGAATCCGTATTTTTCCAAAAGTAAATCGACATTCCCCGGTAATTTATCATAATCGCCGACTATTAAAGTTGAGGAGTTATCCATTTTTTTTGAAAGAATGCATAAAAGTTTTTCACGTTCATCATAAGTCAAATATGGCCAGAAATTCCTTGCAAACAGAATCGTATTTTTGAAATTTATTTTTTTTACATCATCAAAAATATCACCTCGCTCAAAATTTACAAGAGATTTTAAAGAATCATCAGCTTTAACGGTTGTTGTATATTTTAATCTTGGATCTTTTGGTTTGCTTGAAGGTATCAAATCAAAATAATTATAAAACTCCCCATTCATATAATCGTTTGCCATTATATATTCGGTATTAGTAATATTATAAACTCCCCTTTTGGCAAGTTTTATATGCTCCGCATCAATATCTTTTGCTGTTAATGGTAAAAATTTTGCGGCTTTATCTTTTAATCTTGAGATTAATACCCCAAGGAACGAATAAACCTCTTCACCATCAGAGCAAGCATGCATAACAACATTTACTTTTGGAACATTTTTATATTTATTATCCAAAAAACCTACAACTTCAGGGAAATATAAATCATCTCTGCATAAAACAGTATCTCCTCTGTATCGGATATCACCGTCTTCATCATTTACATCACGGAAATAAATTCCAAACGAGGGGTTATATAATTTTACAGGATTTATCGAAAGCATATAATTTAAAAAACTCATAAATATATTTTTTGCTAAAAAAAAGAGTTCGATTTTATCGAACTCTTTTTATGTTTTAAATTGTATTTTCAATTATGCTTTGCTCGCTCCCGCTTTAGCAATAATTTCGTCTTCTACATTCTTAGGAACCTGTTCATATTTTTGGAATTCCATAGAGAATGTACCACGTCCCTGAGTATTAGATCTCAGGTCAGTAGCATAACCGAACATATTAGCCAAAGGAACAACAGCACGAACAATTACGTTACCTGTGTTACCCTGAGGTTCCTGACCTTCGATTCTACCACGACGGCGAGAAATATCACCGATAATTGTTCCTGTGAATTCATCAGGAATTTCGATTTCAACCTTCATCATCGGCTCAAGGATACATGGCTGAGCTTTTTTACAACCATCTTTAATAGCCATGGAACCGGCAATTTTAAATGCCATTTCAGAAGAGTCAACTTCGTGGTAACTTCCGTCATAAAGTTCAACTTTAACGTCTATCATCGGATAACCTGCTAAGATGCCGCCTTCAAGTGCTTCTTCCATACCTTTTCTTGCAGGTTCGATGTATTCTTTAGGAATAGCACCACCGACGATTTTATTTTCAAATACAAATCCGGCATTTTCTTCAGCAGGCATAATTCTGACTTTACAATGACCGTATTGACCTTTACCACCTGACTGACGAATGAATTTAGAATCCTGATCAGCAGTTCCTCTGATTGTTTCTCTGTATGCAACCTGCGGCTTACCGATATTTGCTTCAACTTTGAATTCTCTTAACATACGGTCAACGATGATATCCAAGTGCAATTCGCCCATACCTGAAATAATTGTTTGACCTGTTTCTTCATCAGATTTAACTCTGAAACTAGGATCTTCTTCAGCAAGTTTTTGAAGAGCAATACCCATTTTATCCTGGTCAGCCTTTGTTTTTGGTTCAATTGCAACAGAAATAACCGGTTCAGGGAAAGTCATTCTTTCCAAAATAATCGGATTCTTTTCATCGCACAATGTATCACCTGTTGTAGTTTCTTTCAAACCAACAGCTGCACAGATATCTCCTGCATAAACTTCGTTTTCTTCTAAACGCTGATCTGCATACATACGAACCAAACGTGAAATACGTTCTTTTTTACCTGTTGTAGAGTTCAAAACGTAAGAGCCGGAAGTAATTTTACCTGAATATACACGCAAGAATGTTAAACGACCAACAAACGGGTCAGTCATAACTTTGAATGACAATGCACTGAACGGTTCTTCATCTGATGAATGACGAACTGTTTTTGTACCGTCTTCCAATTCACCTTCGATAGCCTTAACATCAACAGGTGATGGCATGTAGTCAACAACGTTGTTCAATAACAGCTGTACACCTTTGTTTTTGAATGCTGTACCGCAGGTTACAGGAACGATTTTGTTGTTGCAAACTGCTTTTCTTAAGCCAGCTTTCAATTCTTCAACAGTAATTGAATCAGGATCTTCGAAGAATTTTTCCATCAAAGCATCATCTTCAGATGCGATAGCTTCAACCATTGCATCGTGATATTCTTTTGCTTTTTCTTGTAGTTCAGCAGGAATTTCTTCTTCTTTAATATCTGTACCTAAGTCGTTAGTATAAATTTCAGCTTTCATAGTCATTAAGTCTACTAAGCCGGTAAATTTATCTTCAGCACCGATAGGCAATTGAATAGGAACAGCGTTAGCACCTAATCTTGTTTTGATTTGTTCTGCTACACGATAAAAATCTGCACCTGTTCTGTCCATTTTGTTAACGAATACCATACGAGGTACTTCATATCTGTTAGCTTGACGCCATACAGTTTCTGATTGTGATTGTACACCACCTACTGCGCAGAATACAGCAACAACACCGTCTAATACACGCAAAGAACGTTCAACTTCGATTGTAAAGTCAACGTGTCCCGGGGTATCAATAATGTTAATCTGGTGTCCTTTCCATTCAGCCGTAACAGCAGCTGACTGGATTGTGATACCTCTTTCTCTTTCTTGTTCCATAAAGTCGGTTACTGCAGCACCATCGTGTACTTCACCTAATTTGTGAGTTTTACCTGTATAAAACAAAATACGTTCTGTGGTAGTTGTTTTACCGGCGTCGATGTGGGCAGCAATACCAATGTTTCTGATTTTTTCTAGTGGAGCTGGTCTTCCCATTTTTCTTTTCCTTCTTTTTATTAAAATGTGTACTACTTTGCTATTTATATTTTATGTCGGCATAGCAATGCCGACCTACAAAAATTATCACATAAACATAAAATTTTTCAAATTTTTATGCGAATGTTTGTTACAAAATAAATCAGTTAATATTATTAAAAAGTAAGTCCGCCAAAATTGTGAATCAGATTATACATTTCTGTTCCTGGAGTTTTTGCTTCTTCTTCCATTATCTTTATATTCATGTAATCAAATTCAAAATCTTTTAATTTTGAGTTTGGACACTCTTTTTTAATTCGTTTTGCAATATTCATATTTTGTAAAAAATATTTTTTGCTTTTTTCATTTTTAAAAATTTTTTGAACAATATCTTCCAGTTGTTCAAAACTTTTTCCGTTTTTTATACTTCTTGCAATAATTGTACGGAACATCTTATTTTCAATCCCTGCAAAGATTTTTGGGCATTCCTGAATTAAAGAATTGGATAATGATTTCTTGAATACAAGTTTTTGATTTGTTTTATATTTTATTTTGGGAAATTGAGTATGTGAAAAAATATAATTATTTGATTTGTCCAAATCAATTATGGTATTGTCATCAAGATTTTTGGCAAATGTATCCTGAAATAGTTGTTCGAATTTTGCAATTTTCGTTTTGTCACCATTAAATTCTTTCTTTAAAGACTTAATAGTGTTTGTTCCGATTCTTGCTTTAAAACTTATATTATTTGCTTGAATTTCCATAGTGAATATAAAAATTCTAAAAATTTAATTTGCTATTACTTATGTTTTTGTGTTCCCTGAAAAGTTCAATATATTTAAGATCAGTACAAATTTTTCAAATTTTTATTGAAAAAGTTTGTTACATTCTATATTTTAATTTGTACTATTGTAAAACATGATTAAAATTGATATAATACGCACAAATGAGTGACATTAATAATGAAAACATACTTATGCCCGGAGATGCAGCAGGGAACTACGATGAAAAATGGACAAAAACATTTGATTTGCAGTTTTTAATATTGTGGATTATACTATTTGCCGCGCTGCTTATATACACAATCTTTTTTGATGCAAGTTTATTTCACGAAAAAGCATTCTTTATCAGAATGTGTATAAAACTGGCAATCATGATGATTTTATCTATCGGGGGCGGCCTAATATGCAGACATTACTGTAATACAGATGAAAAAGGATATATTACATCTCCTAAAAATAGTTGGTTTAAGGTGAATTACACAAGAAAGATTCAGCATTTTGCAGCATATCTTGTTCCTTTGCTGAGTCCTCCGACTGCACCTCTTGGGATTCTGCCACATCTTTGGGAATCACTTTTTGTACTTTTGATGTTTTTGGTACTGATAAAACCTGTCCGTGAATTTTCAAAGTTCTTTATGCTTCAGTTTAATTCTCTTGACAGAGTAGAAGACAGACCAAACACTCTTAAATGGATTATCCTTGGGAACATTTTGCCGGGATTATTGATAATTACAATATTTAAACAGGTTTTTGAAACTTATCTGGCGTTACCTGCACTTGCATCAATCGTAGTATTCACGGTTGCAATCGGTGACGGGTTTGCTGAACCTGTCGGAATATATTTGGGTAAGAAAAAATATGTAGTGCCGTCGTGGAATCTAAAGCAAAGATACGTACGTTCTTATGCGGGAAGTCTTTGCATTTATTTATTCGCAGTACTTTTCATATTGCTTTATAAAGATTTATTTGCCAATCCTTATGAATTTTGGATTGCTTTGACAATATTCCCGCCTGTTATGACATTTTCCGAAGCGTTCGCCCCTCATTCAATGGATACACCCATAATGATGCTTGTGGGATTTACGTTACTGTTTACCATCTGTGCAATATTTTAAATAAAAAAATGCCG
>CACXAK010000022.1 GCA_902765655.1 uncultured bacterium
CAAACTTATTAATAGGAATAAATTATGGAAGAAAAAAAAGATATATTTTTAACTATACATGGTCACTTTTATCAGCCGCCGAGAGAAAATCCATGGCTGGAGGCAATAGAATTACAGGAGAGTGCATTACCTTGTCACGATTGGAATGAAAGGGTCTGCGCGGAATGCTATACGCCAAACTCTGTATCAAGAGTTGTTGATAGCAGAAATAAAATTCTTGACATAGTTAATAATTATGCAAAAATGAGTTTTAATTTCGGGCCGACTTTGTTATCGTGGATGGAAGATTATGCTCCTTTGACTTACGAAAGAATTTTAAAAGCAGATATTGACAGCGTAAGTGAGCATGGCGGGCATGGAAATGCCATAGCTCAGGTTTATAATCATATAATTATGCCTCTTGCAAATGAACATGATAAAGAAACTCAGATTAAATGGGGTATAAGAGATTTTGAATACCGTTTTGGCAGAAAACCTGAAGGGATGTGGCTTGCGGAAACCGCAGTTGATGATGCAACTTTAAAACTTTTGGCTGACAACGGAATTAAATTTACAGTTTTGTCTCCTTATCAGGCGTTGAAAATCAGAAAATTCGGAGATAAGGAATGGCAGGATGTCAGCTGGGGAAATGTTGATCCGGCAAGAAGTTATAAATATATAATAAAATCTGATCCTGAAAAATCAATTAATTTGTTCTTTTATGACGGTGCAATTTCACGCTCGGTTGCTTTTGATGAATTATTAAAAGACGGGAATAAGTTTATTCGCAGACTAAAAGAAGGTGTTTCAGAATCAAGAAATTATCCTCAGCTTGTAAACATTGCAACAGATGGTGAAAGTTACGGCCACCATACAAAATTTGGTGATATGGCACTTTCTTATGTTTTAAAAATAAAGGCAGAATCTGAGGGATTTAAAATTACAAATTACGGTGAATATTTGGAAAATTATCAGAGTGATTATGAAGCTGATATAAAACAGTCATCTTCATGGAGTTGTTTCCATGGTGTTGGCAGATGGAAAGAGGATTGCGGTTGCTCAACAGGCGGTCAGCCGGGATGGAATCAAAAATGGAGAAAACCGTTAAGGGAAGCTCTTGATTTTCTTAGAGATAAACTCGCTATAATTTTTGAAAATGAAGGTAAAAAATATTTTAACGAATCTGCCTGGGTTGTAAGAAATAAATACATTGATGTTGTTTTAAACAGAAATAATTCTGTGATAAAAAATTTCCAGAAGTTAAATTTCAGAGCAGATTTAACTGAAACAGAAAAAGTAAGAGGGATGGAGCTTCTTGAAATGCAACGTCAGGCGATGCTAATGTATACAAGCTGCGGGTGGTTCTTTAATGAAATTTCAGGAATTGAAACCGTTCAGATTATGAAATATGCGGCTCGTGCAATGCAATTGGCTGCAAATTTCAGCAATGAAGACATTGAAACTCCGTTTTTAAATATTCTTGATCAGGCAAAAAGTAATATCAAAGAACACGGAAGCGGTAAAACTATATATGAAAAGTGGGTAAAACCGTCAGTTGTAAGTTTAAAAGAAGTTGCGGCGTTGTGGGCCGTATCATCTTTGTATCAGGAATTTGAAGACGAGGAAGACGTATATTGCTATAAAGTAAAACGTAATAATTATCAATCGGTAGAAAAGGGTAATACAAATCTTGTTGTCGGGAATATTGAAGTTACTTCAAAGATTACCCTGCAAAAATCAAATCTTGTGTTTGCTTTAATGCAGTATGCTGATGGTGATTTCCATTGCGCTATAAAGGAATTTTCTTCAAGTGAAGATTATAATGAATTGAAAAATACTCTGATTAAAACATTTGTATTATATCCGCAAACTGAAATTATCAGAGCGATAGATGAAAAATTCGGCAGAGAATATTTTACACTCAAAGATATATTTATCGAAGAACGTAAAAAAATTCTTCAAATATTGCTAAAAGATCAGCTCAAAAAATTTGCAAATCGTTATGAAGAAATGTATGACCAGGGTAAAAGTTCAATTTATCACATGCAGAGTCTTGGACTTGAGATTCCTAAAGAATTTAAAATCAGTGCAGGTTATACTCTTAGTCACAGATATAATGAATTATTGCAAAACAGTTCGGGTTTTGTTGAAGAAAATGTTATTCAGCAGATTATGGCTATAAACTATGAAGCAAATAAAATGGGCATCGAGATTGATAAATCACCTTCAAACAAGAATTTTGCCAAAAAAGTTATAATCAATTTAAACCGCCTTACAAAGAGTTTTGAAATAAGGCAGGCAGATTCCGTATTTGAGTTATTTTCTGTAATTGATAAGCTCGAATTAAAAATCGATATGGCAGAGGCACAAAATATTTATTATAACAAAATATATCATCGTATCGGAGATATTATTGAAAATTATACAAATGAGCCAAACGAAAAAGATATTGATTTTGTGAATTTATTGTTGTCTATTGGTGAAAAATTGAATATAAATGTCGATTTTTACAGAATGAAAATTGATAAACTTCTGCATGTGTAGCATTAAGTGTATCAATATTGTTAAAATGTGCTTTTTGCTATAAAATACCTTTATGAATATTAAAGACAAAAATCTTTATTATATAGGTGGGGTTGTGCGTGATGAAATTCTCCAAGTGCCAAGTTTTGATATCGATTTGACGTATAACGGCAATGCTTTAGAATTTGCAAAATCTATTGATGATGCTGAAATATTGCAGATAAACGAGCCGTTTGGGACAGTGAGGATAAAACTGAACGGAGAAGAAATTGATATTGCCTCAACGCGTGCCGAATCGTATCCAAATAAAGGTCATCTGCCGATAGTTGACAGAATAGGTTGTACTTTAAAAGAAGATGTTTTGCGCAGAGATTTTACGATCAATGCCATGGCAAAATCTACTTTAACCGGTGAAATTACTGATTATACCGGAGGTCTTGAAGATATTAAAAATAAAACTCTTCGTGTTTTGCATGATGAAAGCTTTATTGATGATCCGACAAGGATTGTCAGAGGATTAAAGTTTGCAATTCGTTTTGGTTTTGAACTTGATGAACATACAAAATGGCTTCAGGATGATTATCTTTTGAATATAAATTATGATATGAGCTATAAGCGTTTGAAAAAAGAGCTGATTGAAACTTTTAATCTTAACAGATGGGACGCATTTGTGCGTTTTATAAATCAGGATATTTATAAACTTGTCGCCCCGAAAAAATTTGAATTGCCAAAATATAATTTTTCATTTTTGATTGATAAATTTTTGAATAAAAATACCTGGATTATATATATAGGACTTTTACCAGATATATCAAATCTGCCGTTAACAAAAGAAGAAAAACAAATCGTAGAAGAATTTGTAAAGCTGAAAAATTTAAAATTCAGTAATGACTATGAAATTTACAAAATTTTTAAAACCGTTCCGCTTGAATCCGTTATTATGTATTCGACAAAAAATCATGAAATTGTTGAAAAGTATCTGAACGGGATTAAAGATATTGAAGTTTTGATTGACGGGAACGATTTGAAATCAATAGGAATAACTCCTTCACCAAAGTATCGGGAATGTTTTGATTACATTTTGGAACAAAAATTTTCTAACCCGAAATTAACAAAAAATGAAGAAATTGAAATTGCAAAAGAATTTTTTAAAGCGTATTAAAAATTCTGTCACCTGCATCGCCCATGCCAGGAACGATGTAACCCTTTTCGTTTAAGTGATCATCAACCGCAGCTGTAATTATTTCAATATCCGGAAAATGTTTTTGAATATTTTCAATTCCTGTCGGAGCGGCAATTATGCAAATACATTTTATGTGATCAATTGGAATGCCTTTATTTGCATACAATTCAATTGCGCCAAGCAGGGAATTGCCTGTTGCAAGCATGGGATCAGTAATATAAACATAAAATTTCCCCGGATTTGGTGCATCCATAGGCACTTTATTATAATACCAGACCGGTTTTAGAGTTTCTTCATCTCTGTACATTCCAAGATGTCTTATTGTTGCCTGCGGAAGAATATCAATGGCTTCATCCGTGAAAATCAAACCGGCCCTTAATATTGGCGAGATAATTAATTCAATATCCGGATCAATAGTTTTTGTCGTGAAAGTTGTTAAAGGCGTTGTAACTTCTTTATCAACAAGCGGAAGATTTTTTGATGCTTCATACAAAAGACATCTCGTGATTTTTCTCGTTGCAATTCTTACTCCCTGAGCATCTGTATTTTTGTCCCGCAGGGTGCATAAATTTAGCGATACAACAGGATTATTGATTATCCTCACTTTGTTCAGGTTCATCTTCTTCAACCCCCTTAACTTTTTTTGGCTCTTTCTTTTGCATTTTATCAAGCTTTTGTCTGAATTTATTTTCTTCATTAATAATTTGATCAAGTTTTTTGTTTATATCATCTAAGCTTTCATTTAAATCTGCAGGAGTAACCTGATTATGCTTAGGGATATCAAGTTTAGGTACATTTGTAATTTCTTTCCCTGCATAATCAATATTTGTAAATATTTCATCTATATTTTTAAATATTTTCTTGAATAAACTTATTACTTTGCCGAGTCTTGTCGAATCTTTTGCAACAATTATGTTGTTTGGATTTTTTTCTTTAGGCGGATAAATTGTAAGTGCTTTTGAACCCCCAAGACCTGACCCTTCAACTGTCGCAATTGCACCTTGCGGAAGAGTTAAATTTTTGTCAGTTATGATAAATTTGACATAAATATCAGAATAAACATTTGATGAAACGAGTTGTATTTTTGTAACATGACCAATCTGTGTTCCAAGAAATTTGACAGGTGACCCGACTATCAGACCATCTACGTCATTCATAAAAATCTGATAACTTTTATATTGCAGCTGAGATTTATGAAAATGATATCTTATACCAAAAACGCATAAGGTAATGATAATAAGCCAAATCATAAATTCTATGCAAGAATATATTACGAATTGATCAGGTTTCTTCATATTTAATATTATACACAAAATAAGTTTTTAGGTTATTATGTAAAAATGTTTGACTTAATAAAATCAATTTTTTATGAAGTATGTTCATATTTTGTACCAGAAAAGCAGATTTACGAAATAACCGGGGAGTGTAAAAAATGCGGCAAATGCTGCAATTATATGTATAGTGTTGATACATATACGGAAAAAGAATTCAAAATAATGCAAATGATTTTTCCGAAATATAAAAGATTTTATATTAAGGGAAAAGATGAAGACGGGAATCTGATTTTTGCGTGTAAATTAGTTACTCCTGACGGGTTATGCTCGGATTATAAACATCGTTTGCGAATGTGCCGAAAATATCCCGCAAGATTTATTACTTACAGAGCAAAACTTCATGACGGCTGCGGATATAAGGTTAATTTTAAAGAATTTAAAGATTATCTGGAGTAATTTTTAAAAGTTCAAGCAGTTCTGCAAGCATATAAAATGAACCGCAAATTATATTAAGGTAACCGTCATTAAAATCAATTTTTGTATTTTGGTTTAATTCTTTGCATTGAACGGGGCAAACTGCTTTTAATTCATCAAAAACTGCAGAGTTTTCGTGCTTAAAGTGGTAAAAATATATCTCAGGATTATTATTTTTGCATATTTCGTTTATCATTTTTTCGTATTTTTTATTCCTCAAGCACCCGAAAATAAATCTGCGTTTGGTATTCGGATAATACATATCTAAGCTTTGCATAAGACCTGCTATTCCGTTAGGATTATGCGCTCCGTCAATTATTAAATTTTTTTCTTTTATGTACTCAAATCTGCACGGATGCTTGACATTTTTCAGCCCTTTTTCGATAATATCCTGACCGATATGCGGGAAACACCTTTCAATCACCGCAAGCGCAAGTGCAAGATTTTCCTGCTGATATACTCCTTTCAGGGCTAAATTTGAAGATGAAACAGTTGGGTTAATTATTTCTAATTCCGCACCAACTTCCATAGCTTTATCATAAAATGCTTCTCGTCCTTCCAAAACTATGCATGGACAATTTGGTTTAATAATACCGGCTTTTTCAAATGCAATTTTGTCTAAAGTATTACCAAGCCGCTCCGTATGATCATAATCAATGTGAGTAATTACCGAACACAAATTCTTTTTAATGATATTTGTCGCATCAAATCTGCCGCCCAAACCCGTTTCAAGCACAACAATTTCAGCTTTTTCATCCGCAAAATATTTGAACATAACAGCAGTAAGGATTTCAAATTCAGTTAGGTTAATGTTGTTTTTCTCTGCGAGTTCAGAGATTTCAAAAACATACTGCGCAAAAATATTGTCAGGAATGTTTGTCAATTCTCTTTTACCTTTGGAAGTGAGAGTTGATATTTTCATTCTTTCCGTATATTTAAAAATATGCGGACTTGAATAAACTCCGGCTTTTATCCCGGCTTCATTTAATATTGATGCAATAATTGCACAAACAGAACCCTTGCCGTTTGTTCCCGCAACATGAATACAATTCAGCTTATCTTGCGGATTGCCAAGTAATTCCATTACTTTTTCCATTCGTTCCAAGCCCAAAGAGATTTTGAAAGTTTTGGGGGATGTCAAAAGTTTTACTGCATCAGCATAATTATTCATTTTTCATGCCCTTAGTATGATTGGTCAGTTCAAATCCTAATTGCTTGATATAATCTCTTAAATCTTCATTTTGTGTAAGTTCAAATTCTGTTGTATGGTGGTCTTTTGTTTCGTTATCGTAATCGCATGGATGAATCAGTGCTTCTGCAATACAATCTTTATTCTGTAAAGATTTTAAGCCGTAAGCTATTGATCTGTCATCCATCATTCCTGTGTATCCTACGCCAATCAGATAATCATTTGTTTTTAAATGTTTTTCTTTTATTAGTCCGGAATTTATCATTGTAAAGGTATTTAAAAGCATTATTTTTATTAAATTTATCGGGTACGCAGTTGTCAGATGTTTTTTTATTGACGGAATTAAATAAGGATGTTCAAACTGTGTTCTGACATAAGGAATTTTATATTCTTTTGCCAATTTCACCACAATTTTAAAAATATTTGGAATCGCATGCGTGTGAACATGGGAATCTATATGGTCGACGTGGGTTTTAATTATAATAGCTTCAATTTGAGCCCTAAATTCCTGTTCAACCTGTCTTAAAAATTCTTTGTTATAAGATTTTAAAATCATAGCTCCGTAGCCGTTGTTAAAGATGCCGTTTTCATCTGTCAGCATCGGAACTTTTGTCATGGATTTGCCTTCAATGATATTTAAATGGACACCGATTGATAAATCAGGACACTGAGGAATTATTTCTCTGACTGCCTGCTCAAAAGCTTCTCCGTTTGCGCATATGCTTGCGGAAGTTAAAATCCCGTTTTGGTATCCTTTTAATACGGCTTTATTAAATGCCTGTGACATTCCAAAATCGTCTGCGTTTAAAATAAATTTTTTAGTCATGTTTATTGCCTTTATTATGTTAGTATTATAATATAAATATAGTTAATCGGATATGTAAAAAGAGGGAAGTTATGAATAAACCGCAATTGGCAATTATTATTCCGTGTTATAACGAAGAATTGTGTATTAAAAATACTGTTGAAAAGCTTTTTGAAGTAATAAATGACTTGATTTCAAAGGGTAAAATCAGAGAAGACAGTTACTTATACTTAATTGATGATGGCTCAAAAGACAGTACTTGGAGTATTATAGAAGAATTGCATTCCGGTAATAATCTTGTTAAAGGTACAAAGTTTTTAAGGAATTACGGAAACCAAAAGGCAATCATTGCGGGATTAGAAAGTGTACGGGAAATCGGATGTGATTGTGTTGTATCAATTGATGCGGATCTTCAGCAGGACGAATGGGCTATAGAAAGATTTCTTGATGAATTTCAAAAGGGTTATGATATTGTTTACGGTATAAGAAATAACAGAAAAACGGATTCATTCTTTAAAAAGTTTACGGCTCTTGCATTTTATAAGACCATGAATTTGCTGGGGGTAAATATTCCGCCAAATCATTCTGATTATAGACTAATCAGTAAACGTGCTTTAGAAATTTTGAATTTATATCCGGAAAAGTTGCTATTTTTGAGGGGCTTTTTCCATGAAGTCGGCTTGAAATCTACATCTGTAAAATTTGATGTAAAACCAAGAATGGCCGGAGAATCAAAATTTAATTTCGCGTCATTGATGGCTTTGGCACTGAACGGGATTACCTCATACAGTATTGTACCATTACGAATGGTTGCAGTTTTGGGATTTTTTATGGCATTAATCGGATTTGTAGTAGGGCTTGAAGCCGTATTTGAAAAAATATTCCTGCACAATTCTCCAAACGGTTGGGCTACAGTAGTTGTATTGCTCAGCGTTTTTGGGGGGATTCAGTTGTTTTGTCTTGGCATAATCGGTGAATATGTCGGACAGCTTTATAAAGAAGTAAAATCAAGACCACGTTATATTAAGGATATTGAACTTAAATAGTTAGGAAATTTATGAATTATATTGATAATTTTTTGGGATATGTAAAAAAACATGCTGATTTGTTTTCAATTGTTGGCTTGCTGATATTTTGTTATTTTGTTTTCTTTTTCAATATCGGCAACTACGCATTGATGGATGTAGATGAAACAAGATATGTCTCAATGGCAAGAGATATGTTTAATACAAAAGATTTTCTGACTTTGTATTTAAACGGAGAGTATTTTTTTGAAAAGCCGCCTTTATATTTTTGGGGAGAGTGTTTATCCTTTGCTCTTTTCGGGCATGTGAGCGAATTTAGTGCAAGATTTCCTGTTGCATTATACGGAACGCTGTGTACCTTTTTGATGTATTTTGTTGGGGAAAAAGTTGTTTCAAGAAGATATGGCTTAATCAGTGCTGTAATTTTGGCGACGACAATGGAATTTGTTATGCTTGCAAAATTCGCAATTCTTGATATTGTTGTGACGACTTGTATCGGATTTTCCGTGATGTTTGGGTTTCTGACTCAGTTTGTTGAAGAAAAAAAAGTAAAATATTTTTGGTGGTTATTTTATATATTCTCAGGTCTGGCAGTTATGGCAAAAGGAATTCCTGGGTTTGTTGTACCGTTCGGAACAATGTTTTTCGTTGCCATATTTAATAAATCATTCAAAAAAATATTCAAGCCGCAGTATTTTATTGTCGGAAGTTTATTGTTTTTGCTGATTGTTCTGCCTTGGCATATTGTTATGTTTAAAATGCATGACCCGTTGTTTTTCAATGAATACATTGTAAAACATCACCTTAACAGGTTTATTTCATCAAGTGAAATTCACAGGCATCAACCTTTCTATTTTTACTTTTTGACAATATTATGGGGAACTTTCCCTTATATCCTGTCTGCTATTGCTGCAGGTATATCAAGATTGAAAAATTTTGAAAAAATTATATTTCAAAATATGTCAGATTCGCGTAAATTTCTGTGGTTTAACGTAATCGGATTTTGTGTAACGATGTTGTTTTTCTCATCATCAAGCACAAAACTTATAACCTATATTTTGCCTGTTTATTTCTTTACATCATTTATAATTGCATTTGTTTGGGAAGATTATATTTTCAATTCAAAATATAAAAAAGCAATTAATTTAACTGTTTATATTTTGGGTGGAATATTTATATTAGCATCAATTGCGGGTTGCTTTATGCAGTTTTATTTACCTGAAAAGATTTATGCCGATGTGAAAATTATTCAATGGTTCTGTGTAATTGTTACGGGTATTTTTGGGGTGTCAAGTATTCTGCTTGCCCAAAAAGAGAAATTTATGGGTGTATTTATCTCTTATGCTTTGTTAATTCTTGTTTTGTCCGCATTTGGAACAAAATTATTTTATAATATGGATTACTCTTTCGGACAAAATGATTTGATGGAGTTTGCCAAGTATTGCAAAGATAATAAATCAAAAATTGCAATAATAAATGGCGGGAGAAAGTACTCTTTGCTTTATTATTATGGCGATAAGGTAAATTATGTTTCATCAGATTGGGAACAGGACGCAATTTCAGATGAAGAAAAAGAATTATCAAAAAATAATATCCTGACAATCATAAGAAACAAAGATATGGATTTTGCGACTGAAAGATTTAATTTTGATGTCGTAAAAGAAGGTAAAAAATACAAACTTGTAAAAATAAAATAAGAGAATTTTTTCAGTAAACCGGTTGAATAAATGTAAAATTTACACTAAATTTATATTTCTGAAACCATTGGGGCACAATGGTTTTACAGAATTATACAAGTGAGTAATCTCTATTTGGACTTGAAATTTTAAATTTTTGTAATACAATGTTAATATAAAGACGTTCAAAAAAGGTGAAAAGTTTATTGATTTAAACACAAAAAGTAGCTTTTGAGAACTTTCAATTTACAACTTTGAGGATTTTATTTTGACTTTAAAAAAATTATTACTCTTTACTGTGGCATTGTGCCTAATGTTATTTTCGCAGGCAAATGCAGCAAATGTAGACACGGTAAAAGCGGCAATAGTCAAGTATTCTGTCGAAATGGGAGTTGATCCCGCAATTACACTCAGTATAGCCAAAGCAGAATCAGGTTTCAAGCATGAAACCAAGAGTTCTCATGGTGCTGTCGGTGTATTTCAGTTAATGCCGTCAACAGCGAGAAGAATGGGTTTAAATCCGTATTCTCTTGACGATAACATTAAAGCAGGAATAATGTATTACAAATCCATGTATAAAATGTTTGGCTCAATACAATTGGCTGTAGCTGCGTATAATGCAGGCCCTGCTAATGTAAAGAAATTCAATGCGGTTCCTCCTTACAGAGAAACTAAAAGATTTGTATCTCAAATTATGGCGGATTACTATTACTTAAAAGCGCATACAGATCCGGCAGTAGTTGCCTACAATAAGGCGCAGAAAGCAAAACAACAGCAAGAAAATGCTAAGAGCTCAAAAAATATTGCTTCTGAATTGCCAAAAGCGACAGCAACACAACAAATTGTCGCAACTGCACCAACTGCAGCAAAAGCTCCTGTTCCTATTGAAAAAGCAAAAAGTGTCGGTCAGTCTGATATTTTAGATGCTGAGTATGAGCATAATATGGGCTCAGCTGATATTTAGTCAGTTTTGTAAAAAATGAAGATAAAAAGCCATATTTTACAGTATGGCTTTTTTTATGAATGATTTGTAAAAAAATATTTTCATGAGATAATTGAAATAAGTAGAATAGTAAGAAGGATTTGAAAATGAGTATAAATACCCC
>CACXAK010000023.1 GCA_902765655.1 uncultured bacterium
TTGCAAGTTTGATATTTATTGTTGCAAATTTGCGCAAAAATCCGCCGCAGCAAAATGGCTGACCGCATATCCCTACACCATCCAATATAGAGGTTTCATCTCTGACCCCAATATGCCGTAAATCTATTCTGACCCGCGGAAATGCCTGAGTTAAGTCCTTCAGCAAAGCTCTGAAATCGACTCTTTCAGGTGCGGTATAATAAAAAGTAATTTTTCTTTTATCAAAAGTTATGCGGCATTGAACCAAATTCATTTGCAATTTATGTTGTTTTACAAGTGCCTGACATTTGAAAAATGCGGTTACTTCTTCTTTTTTTATTTCTTCAAGTGTTTGCAAATCTCTTTGTGTCATTACTTTTAATAAAGGTAATGATTGTGGCTTTTGCTTTGCATTTTCCCAAATTTCTTTTATTTTTGAGTTAACTACAAAAACCTTTAAAGCTTCTTCGCCTTTTTCTGTACGGACAATAACCATTTGTCCGTCTGAAAGTTCAAAATTATCAGCTACATCCAAAGGATAAAATGTATTTTTTAAATATCTTACTGCGTATTTCATTAAACGTATCTTTCTTCTTCTTTAAGTTTTCTGTTCATAAGTTTTGATAAAAGTTCCTTTGGCGTAATGTCTGTGTATACTGCCTCATAAATTGCATTTGAAACCGGAACTTCTATACCAAGTTTTTTTGCAAGTTCGCAAATTGCTTTTGATGTTTTGACTCCCTCTGCAACAGAGCCAAGTTCTGATAAAATATCATTAATTTTTTTGCCTTTTGCAAGCATTGAGCCTACCGTATAATTTCTTGAAAATGGCGAAGAACAAGTTGCAATTAAATCTCCCATTCCGGATAATCCGTATAAAGTTGAAGGATTTGCGCCAAGCTGTATACTCACACGGACTATTTCAGCCATTCCTCTTGTTAATAATGAGCCGGAACAGTTATCCCCCAAACCCATTTCGTGAGCAAATCCGGATGCAATGGCAATGACATTTTTTAAACTGCCGCCAAGTTCGACTCCAATAACATCTGTGTTTGTGTATAGTCTGAATCTGTCAGCAACGTTCATTGCTTTTTGCACAAAAGTTGCTGCTTCTATATCTTCACAAGCAACGCATGCTGCTGTTGGTTTACCTTGCAGAACTTCTTTTGCAAGGGTTGGACCCGATAATATTACAAGTTTTTGTTCCGGTAATACATCCTTTATTACCTCTGACATTCTCATCAATGATGGTAATTCAATCCCTTTTGAAGCATTAACAAGAATTTGTCCCGGTTTAATTCCTGATTTTTTTAAATTTTCACAAACATCTCTTGTGCCTGATGTGGAAATAACCGATAAAATTATATCCGCATCTGCAATTGCCGCAGTTAAATCAGATGTAATTTCAACTTTTTTATCAAGCTGAACCTCAAGAGGTTTTGAGGTATGTTTGTTTATTTTTAAATCTTCATTAAGGTCTTGTTCTCTTCCCCATATAGTTATATTTTCAAAATTATTAGTTAAAAGCCATGCTAGTGTCAAACCCCAACAACCTGCTCCAAGAACCGTTAATTTCATTTGCTATCCCTCCTTAAGAACATAAGAATATTATACAGCATTTTCTGCATTCATAAGTTTTCTTAATACTCCGCCATATTTTTTAAGTTCCTGCCTTGCGCTGTCGGCATCTGTATCCATTTTTAACATTATAATCGCAGTTTTTATTTCCCAATTACATTTCAATAAAGCCGCAAGAGCATCACTGTTTGAAACATCTGAAATTTGAGAAACTATTCTGATGGCTCTGTCTTTTAATTTTTCATTAACCGCTTTCAAATCAATCATAAAGTTTTCGTATGTTTTTCCAATCTTTATCATTGAGCCGGTTGAAAGCATGTTAAGAACCATTTTCTGGGCTGTACCGGCTTTAAGCCGACTTGAGCCGGCGATAACTTCAGGTCCTACTTCAGTACAAATTACATGTCCTGCTTCCTGAGCAATTCGGCCTTTTGAGTTACAGGTTATTCCAATAGTTGCACAACCGATTTCGTCAGCCTTTTCAAGAACTCCCAACAGATATTTAGGATTTCCGCTTGCCGAGATAACTACACAAACATCTTTGTCCGTCAGGACTTCAGCATCTTTTAAGCCGGCATCAAAATTATCTTCTGCTCCTTCAACGGCACTTGTCATTGCTGCTTCTCCGCCCGCAATTCTCGCCTGTACCATAGACGGGTCAACACTGAATGTTGGAGGACATTCCGATGCATCTAATACCCCGAGACGCCCTGACGTTCCGGCTCCGAAGTAATACAGTTTCCCGCCTTTTAAAAATGCTTTTGCAATTGTATCTATTGCAATTGCTATATCTGGAGCTACATCTCCAACTACTTTCGCTACAATCTGATCTTCTTCATTCATTTTTCTGACCATGTCAATGGTAGATAATAAATCGATGTCTTTAGTATTTTCGTTTCTGTATTCCGTAATAACTTCGCTCATATCTTTACTCCTTTTACCTGTATCAGACACCCCTTGTATTTCCACTCTGTCTCCATATCCTCCTCTGAAAGTAATTGGAGCGGGTAGAGAGTAGTTGGTTTGAGGTATAACCTCAGTTCTGTATCTATTTTTAAATTTTATGTTTCGGGATGAGTTATTGTTGTTTATCCCGTAGTTTATAGTTTGTAAGGTAATCATTTTGTTATACCATTTTGAGCAGATTGGTCATTTCAATAGCTGTTCTTGCAGCATCTGAGCCTTTATTCCCTGCCTTAGTTCCGGCTCTTTCTATTGCTTGTTCAATATTATCTGTTGTTAGTACTCCGAAAGTTACAGGAACTCCGGTATTTAAACTAACCTGTGCTACCCCTTTTGCAACTTCGTTTGAAACATAATCAAAATGTGGGGTCGCTCCTTTTATAACAGCTCCAAGAGCTATTATAGCATTATATTTTTTTGAAGCTGCTGCTTTCTGAGCAATAACAGGAATTTCAAAAGCCCCCGGAACTCTTATGATGTCAATATTATCTTCTTTTGCACCGTGTCTTTTTAATTCATCAATTGCTCCGGATAATAATTTTGCGCCTATAAAATCATTAAATCTGGCTAATATAATACAAAATTTATCACTTTCGGATGCTACAAGTTTACCTTCAAATGTTGTCATTTTAACTTTCTCCTAATCAATCTGATTTATGTATATGATACTATACATATCCTTATTTTACAATGCTTTTAAGCTGAAATTTTAAGTAATTTGTTTAATATTTAACTATTGTTCATAAAACTTAATAATTGAAAATATCCAGGAATGTGCTTATAATGTGTATTATAGATTTTGACAGTATATTTTTAAATTTTTTACTGTCAAAAAAATGTTTTTTATATTATTATTTTATAGTTGTAAAATATACATTTATTTAATAAGGAGAAACACAAATTGAAAACATATTCACATTTAGATTTATTCAACGATGCGGTACCTAAAGCAGAGGAAGATGTTCACCTCGGTCGTCATGTACTTGCAGAATTTTTTGAATGTGACCCAAATACTTTGAATAGTATTGATAAAGTCGAAAAATATATGATGGAAGCGGCATTAGAGTGTGGAGCAACTATTGTTCAAAAGTGTTTTCATATGTTCAGTCCGTATGGAGTTTCAGGTGTAGTAATTATTTCAGAAAGTCATTTGGCTATTCATACTTGGCCTGAACTTGGCTATGCAGCTGTTGATTTATTCACTTGCGGTTCGAAATGTGACCCAAAAGTGGCTTACGAATTTTTGAAGAATAAATTTTGTTCTAAAAATGCAAGTTTTACGGAGCTGAAAAGAGGCATTATTTCTCCGGATGCAATGAAGGTTGCAGAAAAACCATTTGAAATTATGCAGCAATTTCAAAATTAAGTAGCAAAATTTTTTTTTACACTTTTTAAATAGTCTGACAGGATATTAAATTCCCTGTTCGGGCTGTTTTTTATTCTTGAATTTTAATATTAAATAAAAGGAGAATTAATAATGACATTATTACAAACATTGCCGAAATTATCGTCAGAAGCGAAAAAATTTTTAAACACAGATTTTGTAGGGACTCGTCCTAAATTAATCGAACAATACAATTATTTGGGCGCAGGTGCAAATTTGCCGAAATTACCTGAAGTTAATAGTGAAGATATGATACACAAATTTTTAAGCCAATGTGCAGGTACTGAGGAAGTCTATAAGGAATTTGGTAAAAATTTAAATATAACTGTTTAGATATTTTTTTACAGCTTCTGGAATAAAACTTATCAAATCTTCCGCCATAACGGAATATTCGGTAAGTTTTTCCTTTGCCAAATCGCCGCACAAACCATGCAAATAGCACCCAAGGCAGGCAGCTTCAAATATCTCAGCGCCCTGAGCAATTATACCTGTGATAATACCTGTTAAAACATCGCCCGAACCGGCTTTTGCCATTGAATTATTCCCCGTTGTATTTGTATATTCTCTGCCATCGGGAGCTGTAATAAATGTTTTGTGTGTTTTAAGTACCGTTACGCAATTAAATTTTTTTGTTATTGCCCTCGCACTTTCCTCTACATTACTTAGCACACTGTCTAAATCCGTATTAAGCAGTCTTGCGGCCTCTTTAGGATGAGGTGTAAAAACTAATTTTTCGAATTTTTTGTTTGTAAAATCGTAAATTTGATCATATTCATTTTGGGCTAAAATATTAAGTGCATCAGCGTCCATTACAACAGGAATATGAGTATAAGCATTATCAAGTAACTTTGAAAACAACTTTTGAGAGGATGTATTTGTACCCAATCCGCAGCCAATTTCTATAACATCGGCACTTTTTATATATTCCTGCACTTTATTCTGCGGAACAAAAACTACATTTTGAGTCTGTGCAGCTACTGCGTCAATTGCTCTTTCGGTAGAACATAAAAAACAATATCCGCAACCGATTTTTAATGCAGCAACACTGGATAGATATGCTGCCCCCGGCATATAATCCGAACCGGCAATATTTAAAACTCTGCCATATGTTGATTTATTTGAATTTTCGATTCTTTTTGGTAATTTATATTCCATTTTGTCTTATTGCCTCATAAGCAACTATTGCAACCGAATTTGAAAGATTCAAACTTCTTTGACCTTCTTTCATCGGTATTGTTCTCGCATTCTCGTCTTTAACGTATTTTTCGGGTAACCCCCTTGTTTCAGGCCCGAATACGATAAAATCCCCGTCTTTAAATTTTATATCTGTGTATAATTTGTCTGTTTTTGTTGTCAGATAATAAAAGGTTCCGTTGGGGAATATTTTATATAATTCTTCCATTGAGTCAATTTTATGCAAATCAACGCTTTCCCAATAATCTAAACCCGCTCTTTTGGTATATTTGCTTGAAAGGGAAAACCCTAATTTACCTACAAGATACAATGATGCCCCGCAACATGCACAAAGACGTGCGATATTCCCAGTGTTTTGTGGTATTTCGGGTTCATATAAAACAATATTTAATTTACTTTGATTCATCGAACAGTTTCCCGCATTCTGCAACTACAGGTATTGCTCTTACAATACAAAATATAATTGCAATCCAAGCTAAAATGATTCCGGTTTTCAATGCCGGCTGAGCAATATCAGGATTAAGCCCCGGGATATTTGCAAAAATTAAAATTACAAAAGCTGCAACTTTCGCAACAGCATATGTTGTTTTCATAAATTTAGATGCACAAATGTATTTCCCCCAGGCAGTTGATTGCATTCCAAATGGGGTCATTCCTTTTGTTAAGGCAATACTTCTAATATTATCAGTTACGAAAGCTCTTGTGACGCAAATAATAGGGAATATAACCGATAACCATCCTAATGTAGAAAATACTATCCAATATATTGCTTCAATAATTCTGTCGCCCATAATATCTAGAACTGCGCCAAGTTGAGATGCCTGACCGAATTTCCTTGCCAAATATCCGTCAACTGCATCCATTGAGAACGCAATTATTGCTAAAACAACTGCCCAAATGTAGGCACATTGTGTATTTATAAAAAGTAAGCCGACAGATGCAAAAGCGACAAATATTCTTGTTATAGAAACTATGTTTGCACTGTTCTTTTTAATATCCATTTTATTTTTCTCCCCGATTTTTATATATAATTTATATTTTTTTACTTCTTGAAAGAGCGAAATTTACATTATCAAGATTCTTTGCTCTGTCGCCAAGCATAATTTTTTCCGCTTCTTCTAATATACTTACGACAATAAAGCCATTTTCACCGTCAGAACGAGCTTTTTTACCCGTTTCACAACAACTGATAAAATGCTGACATTCGAGCTTAAGCGGTTCAATTTCAAGATAGTCAGACTGAACAACTTCACTGCTGCCGGCTTTGAAATTATCATAAATAGTGAGTTTATTTTCTGCAACTGTATCATCCATAATTGCGGTTTTCTTTGTCCCGCGAACAAGTAATTGAACATGTTTTTTAGGAGTAATCCAGCTGTCAGCAATTTGTGCTGTTGCACCGCCTTCCATTTCAAGAGTAATATGTGTGATATCCATAATGTCATTTCTGTCTGATGAACATCCGACAGCTGAAATAACACGTTTAGGATTTTTCCCTAATACATAACAAATCATTGATACATCGTGTGGAGCCAAATCCCACATTACGCTTCTGTCATTTTTGAAATAATTTATGTTGAGTCGGTCGCTTTGCGCATAAACTATATCGCCGAGTTCTCCGTCTTCAATAAGCATTTTAAGGCGATTTACTGCCGGATGATACAAAAGCAGGTGCCCAACCATTAAAACTAGACCTTTGCTTTCTGCAAGATCTGCCAAATCTCGTGCTTCTTGCGCAACCGTTGAAATTGGTTTTTCTACATAAACATGTTTCCCGGCTTCAAGTAATGCTTTTACAAATTTGAAATGCGTGTGACTGGGTGTTACGACAACCGTACCAATGATTTCATCATTATTCAGTATATCGTTAAAATCTTTTGTTGTTTTTACACCTGGGTATTCTGCTTTTACTTTTGCCAAATTTTCATCATCTAAATCACATACCATTCCGAGTGCATTCAGATTATAAAAATTCCTTACTACGTTTCTTCCCCAAAGGCCGCATCCCAACACGGCTATCTTCTTCTCACTCATATTTGTTTCCTAACCTTCTTATATCTTTTCTTTTATTATATGCTCAGCAATATTATTTTGCAATTATTATCTGCGTTGTTGTCTTTCCATTTGTCTTAAATATTCTGCGTTTTCTTTCCTTATTTCATACATTTGTTCGTATCTTTCGTAGAAAATGTCCTCGTCGCCCGGAAAGCATTTTACAAGTTTTTCAAGTAAAGGACGCGGAATTTCTGCAATATTTACCATTCTGTCTATTACGTTATCGTTTAAAGGATACATATTTCTGAAATTTTGGTGATAAATATGAGAGCATTCAAGTTTAAGCTGAGTCTGACGTTTTGCTGCCTGTTCTCCCATTTTATATGTTACTATGCATCCGTCAAAATATATCCCTCTCATATTGTTTAAAAATAATTTTATAAGCAAATCATAATCCGCAAATAATCTGAATTTAGCATCAAAATTACCGACTCTAGCAAGGGATTCTTTGTTAAATATTGCGGCTTGCCTTGGAAAAGGCATTGCCTGAAATACATTATATGGTGACGGATTGAATAAAAATACGTTGTTGTCTTCCGGAACACAATATGATGGGAAGTAACAAAAATCAGCTTCATTTTCTTCCATAAGATTAACAATATACTCAATCCCCGTAATGTCATGATAAAAATCATCACAACTTAAAAATGCGACATATTTACCTTTTGCTCTTAACAGACCTTTATTCATCGCCTCAAATTTACCGTTATCAGGTGCTGAATAGAAATCAATATATCCGCTGTTTTTGTATTCTTTTAAAAATGCAATGGTGTCATCATTTGAGGCATTATCCATCACTAAATGTTCAATATAAGGATATGTTTGCCTGTTGAGAAGATTAAGCAGCAGTGTAAAATCATCTGCTTTGCCTGCATCTACAATATTATGTGTTGTTGTTATAATCGTTACTTCCGGTTCGTACATTATATACCTCTTAATTTATATAAATCTGTCTCAGAATTAATTCTTCAATGTTCTTTTTATCGGCTTCAGATGTTTTTGCATCCTGTATCATTATATTAAACACCAGCATTTTACCGCTTCTGGTCTTTAAATATCCCGTAATCGCACTTGTGTCCGAAAGGGTTCCTGTTTTTGCTCTCATACATTCTTTAAAATAAAGCATGCGGTTTTTTAAAGTACCTTCCCCGGGAGTTGGCAGGTATTGTTCAATAAATTCATAATTGTCGGAATTATATAGCTTAATCAAAAATGATGTCATAAAATCGGAAGTCATTATATTATTTTTAGAAACTCCGCTGCCGTCAACAATCTTTATATCTTCTGTGTTTAAACCGAGTTTTTCGAAATAATTATTCAGCATGGCTAAGGAATTATTGATATTACCGGTGTTGTTTGCATATTTAGCTCCGGCAAGTTTAAACAATGTTTCAGCCACTAAATTATTGCTGCTTTTTAAACTTGCAGTTATTCCATTTGAAATTTCATGGGTAATTTCATCGACAAGATAAATATTTTCTTTTGGTAGTATTCCGATTTTTATCGGATTATAGTAGTCCATTTTTCTGTTTCGTATGGTATCTTGTAATCTCAGATTAAAATATAATTTCGGATTATTCACTGGCAATTTAAGAACTTTTTGTTTGGCAATTTTTCCTGTCGCATTTATTATATTTGGGGCAATATTGCTGTTTTTTGAAAATACGACACCTGTTTCATCAGTAGAAGTTAGAACAAGATTCATTATTGTAACAGGATAAAATGGCTTTACTATAATAGTCGGAGCTGTCCCGATTCGTTGCGGGGTTATCTCAATATCAAGTAAATTCCCGTCAAGGTTATATGCACTGAATTTCGGCATGTGAGGATTTAATTCGTCATCCCATTGCCAACCTTCACCCCATTCAAGATTATCAAATATTGAATTATCAACATAAATTGTTTTAGGAGTAATGTTTTTGTCTTTTGCTTTGTCAATTAATGTTCTCAAATCTCTTGATGTTAAAAACGGGTCTGCCCCAAGTTTAAAATATAAATCGTTTTTTGTGCTTTTGTATAACTTTGTGCTGAATAAATAATCCGTTCCCAATGTATCAACAGATGCGGTTGTAGTAATTACTTTCAATGTTGAAGCGGGAATTCTCGGAGTTCTGTCATTTAATGAGTATACTTTTTCCCCTGTTTTTGCATCTCTTACTGAAACCGAAACGGCAGCACGATTTATATGTTGTTTTGATAACATTTTATCAATATTATTTGCCTCTGCAGGTATTATTGTGAGCAAAACTGCTGCCAGTGTAATTATTATCTTTCGCATAGTATTTTTACCTCATAATTATCTTTTATATCATTTAATATAGTACATTTTTCTCTAAATTGATACATCTCATTCAAAGAAATTTTAGCACTTTCAATTCCTTCTTTATTTTTTATAAAACCAAGTTCTTCTCCTTTGAAGTCAATTATTCTTGATTCTCCGAGATTATATTCTCCGTTTCTTATCGGGCCGCACTGAGTGAGTGCAACCATATAGCATTGGTTTTCTATTGCTCTTGATTTTGTCATCATTTCCCATGGGATTGGTTTATTTGAACCCCATGCTGCGCAATTTACAAGAACATCTGCTCCGCATTTTCTGTATGCACGGTATATCTCAGGGAATCTTATGTCATAGCATATTGTTAGACCGTAATTCACTCCGTCTAAATTTACCATTACAGGATTTTCGCCCTTTGTTATATATGTACCTTCCTCACAGCCATAATATGAATATAAGTGATTTTTTGAATAAACTTTAACTAATTTTCCTTTTCTGTCGAATACCGGGCATGAATTGTAATATTTACCAGTTCTTTCTTCTATGAAGCTTCCTCCAATAATGTTAACATTATGCTCAAGTGCTGTTTGACTCAGAAAATCGATAACCGAGCTATTATCAATATTTTGTGCAGTTCTAATAAATTCATCACATGCCCATCCGCATGTCCACACTTCAGGTAATACAAGTACGTCACAATTTTCCGGTAGCCCTTGTTCTGTTATATTTTTAACCTTTTTTATGTTAGCTTCAATATCTCCTATAATTGACGACATCTGGAGCATAGAAATGTTTATTTCTTTTCCCATAATCCTGACTCTATTGCTTCTTTAAATTTTTGTGGTGAAATCTTTTCCAGTTCATCCAGAGAATTTTTTACTTCTTTTATAAGTTCTTCTTCAGTTTTTCCCTGAGGGTATATTGGCTTACCATAAACATTAACTATCCTGCATGGTCCGAGAGGGAATCTCATTTTATCCCATGAATTCATTTCTTTAAATGTTTTATCGGCTGAATACCAATCAACAGGAACAATAGGTACTCCTGTATCCATCGATAATGAAATAGCTCCTTTTTTTACTTCGTGATACGGTCCTCTTGGGCCGTCTACCGTTATGACTACATTTTCGCCATTTTTGAGTTCTTCATATAGTTGTTTGGTTGCTGCAATGGCTCCTTTTCTTCCGGTTGAGCCGCGTTTTGTTTTGAACCCCCAGTTTTGAGCTACATACGACACAATATCCCCATCAAGAGAGTTACTTATCAGTATGCTTGTTTTGTTTTTATCTTTAAAACCATGAACAATAAATTGATTGGAGTGCCAAGTGACATATATATACTGGTCGAGTTCAGGATAATCAATATTTTTCAGATAAGTCATCATTTCCTGAATTTTAAGTAATTTATATATGCCCCATGAAATAAATTTAATATTTTTTCTGTTTATCAGTCTAACCATGCATCTATTATATTAACACATAAATAGCTGAATGCATAATATTAAATTTGTGTAATGTAATATCTCTTGACGAATTATTTTGTTTATAATAGTATTTACTTGCGGTGGTTATGATCGCGTATTTTCTCGGGATGTAGCACTCTGCCGAACAAAAACGATTAAGTATCGTTTTTGTGAGAGGGGTAGCGCATCGTTGAGAACGACAGTTCTCAA
>CACXAK010000024.1 GCA_902765655.1 uncultured bacterium
ATTTGGGGGCAAACTTTTTCGCATCTTCCGCAACCTATGCATTTTGATTTTTTAACTTTTGCATATTGAATTGCATCCTGCGGACAGACTGATTCGCAAGAACCGCAATTTATGCATTTTTCGTAATTAATAGCTGCTTTATTGCAGTGCGGATCTCCTGCTATTCCTACACTTACACAAATATGAGCATCATAAATACCCGCACCGTGTAATGTATTTATGGCTGCATCAATAACTTCTTCATTTGCTGACAAATCAAAAAATCTGCACCCTGCAAGAGCATACAAATAAACAAGCCGGCGAATAGTTTCCACATCTTCATTTCCTGCACCGCAAACTAACTTGAAACAATGCTTTTCTTCCAACAAATCTTTTAACACTGTTATTTCACCATATAATTATAAATAATTTCCGATGCTTTAACTATAAATTCTTTACCCATATATGCATTATGCGGTCGATTAGCAAAAATTACAACGATATATCTTTTGCCGGTCGGAGTTACAACAATTCCGGCATCTCCGAGCATTTTGCCGATATCTCCTGTTTTATGATAAAAAATTGATCCGTTACCAAGTCCTGCCTGAATTAATCTGTTATTATGAACGTGACTCATGTATGAATAGATTTTATTTCTTGATGCATCGGTCAAAAATTCTTCATTCAAATCTATATTATAAAGCATTTGAGCCATTTCTTTTGCAGTTGAATGATTTGTTCCTTTCATATCAGGTAACCATGTCTGAATTTCGGTATTTTTTAACCCCCAATCTCTGATGGACTGATTTACATTATTTACTCCGCCGATTTGTGACATAAGCATGTTTGTTGCCGAATTATCAGATTCGGTTATCATAATTTCCGCAAGTTTATCTATTGTATATTTCGAATCAGTTGCTTTGTATTGTAAACTTCCTGAACCTTCTGATCTGTAGTATTCGGTTAGCGGAATTGTGTCATCCAGAGAAATTGAGCCGTTTTCAACAGATTTGAATAAATCAATTAAAACAGGAATTTTTATAATACTTGCAGCAGAAAAAACTTCTGAAGAGTTTATGTCAACGTAGTTTTGTGTTTCATAATCCCAAACATAAATTGCGGGATGAATCATTTTATATTGTTGTGATAATTTTAGTAATTCATTCTGTAAAGAAGGTATAACAACGCCTTCCTGAATTTGTATCATTTGTGCATCTTTATAACTTGCGGGCTGAGAGAATTTTCTTTTGCCCATATACCAATTATTCGCTAAATAATTAGTTGTTGGAAATGCTATACTATGCAAATCGGGTGTAATAGATTTATATGGCTTTGGTACAAAGACTGATTTGGTTATTTTACTGAATGAATATGGCATAAATATCATCAAAATTGAACCAAGAATCAAACTTGAAAGCAGAAATCTCCATGGATTTTTCTTTCTTTTTACCTTGATTTTAGTTTTATTTTTTATCGGATAATGATATATTTTCCCTGAATATGAGCAAATTCGTTCAGAATCATTTTGAGCATAAGAACCAGTATAATTTGAATAACCGTAATCCCTTGCTAACTTCGGCATTAAATTCCACCCCTTTTATTGTTCCTGTTACCATTGTAACTTTTGACATGACAGTATGCAAATTTATTACACATAATTTACATAACAAATGGTTTTGGGAAAAATAAAAAATTTTAAAACAAAAAAATAATACCCTTATCAGGTATTACTTTCTTTGTTTTAGTAATTTTTATTGAATTTATTTTTCAATATCAAGATTACTTTCGTCGGCTTGAAGCTGTTTTTTCATGATGTTGTTGATTACAGCATCTACTAACAACTCATAGGATTTTTTATTCTCGATTCCCGGGAATTCTTCTATAAGTTGGGCTCTGACCATCGCTTCCAGCTCACTTCTGTCAGAAAACATGTTTACACCGCTTATTGACTCCAAATAGTCAGTGGTGCTTTTGTCTAATTGAGTTTTATTAGAATATTCCTGCCATCTCGATTTTGGAGATACAGTTTCTTTAATCTTTTGTACGAGTTTTAAATTTTTGATTCGGTCAAACATCGTTCACCTCACACACTTCTTGTATTATTTTAAAGTACCGTAAAATAATTAATTGACTACTTTACATATTATCTTTACAATTATTTACAAATACATCCTACAATTTGCTGAAATCTGCAAGATAGTCATATTTTTCTTTTAATAATGTTAATAAAGATATTCTGTTATTTTTCACATTTTCGTCTTTATCCATTACCAAAACATCTTCAAAGAATTTTGTAACTGCCGGATTGAGTTTTTCCAATTCGTTGAGATAAGTTTTGTAATCGGTTGTTTCTTTTATTGAAATAATTTCATTATAAAGTGTTTTTTCAATTGGCTCGGTAAAATATTTTTCACTGACAGAACCTGATTTTGAATCTTTTATAATTCGGATTACTCTGTTTGCATTTTCCAATAATTGCGGAGCATTGAGAGTTGAAACAATCTCTACGCGTTTTACATAATCTGCAATATCAGTCAGCGGATTATTATTAGAGCATGCTTCAAGTATATTTTTATTATATTTTTCTGATAAGAAAATAATCATTCTCTGTATAAAGAATTCATTAACTTCCTCTGCACAATCTCTCTGAACAGGTAAACCTTTTAAAGCTTCTTTAATGTATTTATCAACATCAATTTTTAAATCAGCATCCAGAATTGTCTTTATAACTCCTAATGCTGCACGTCTGACACCAAGCGGATCAGATGAACCGGTAGGTTTTTTGCCAGCTGCAAACACTGCACATACGGTATCAATTTTATCGGCAATACCGACAATTTGTCCTTCAAGACCTTTTGCTGTTTCACTTTCAGCATTTATCGGGAAATAATGTTCTTTAATTCCTTCTACGACTTTTTCATTTTCGCCTGAAACTCTTGCATAATCAGAACCAATATAGCCCTGTAATTCGGTAAACTCAAATACAAGGTGAGTTGTTAAATCGGCTTTGCATAAAAGTGCAGTTCGTTCAACATCTGTTGAATTTACGCCCAAATCAGTACAAATATCTTTTGAAAGTTTGATTAATCTTTGGGTTTTATCATACATTGTTCCCATTCCTTTTTGGAATGTAACTCCTTTGAGCGTTTCTACATATTCTGATAATGGTTTTTTAGTATCTTCTTTAAAGAAGAATACTGCATCGTCTAATCTTGCTTTGATTACTCGAACATTACCTTCTTTAATATTTTTAAATTCCGTCCCTATGTAATTTGCCATAGTAATGAATTTATTAATCAGTTTGCCGTCTTTATGAAGTGCAAAATATCTTTGATGAGAACTCATAACCGTAACTGTTACTTCTTCAGGAATTGTCAGAAATTCTTCATCAAATTCGCAAATAACAGGTACAGGATATTCTGTAATGAACGTAACTTCTTCAAGTAAATCATCTGTATAATAAGGAACGGCTCCGATTTTCGCTGCTTCTTCTTTTGCTTTTTGTATAATCAGTTCTCTGCGTTCATTCTGATCAACGATAACGCAGGCATTTCTCATTGTTTCAATATAATCTTCCGGTCTGCCTATTATTACATTTTGAGCAGCAAATCTGTGTCCTCTTGTATAAATTGAAGATTCTTTGTCTATAATTTTGATTTTTACTTCATCTCTGTCTAAAATTGAAACAATCCATTTAATAGGACGGGAGAATTTTTCATCGTTGTATCCCCATCTCATAAAATGTGCACCCTGGAGCTTCATAAATATAGCAGGAACATTTTGAGCCAAAAGTTCTTTTATATCTTTACCTTTAATTATAATTTTTGCGTGTACATAATTGTCCTGAACATACAAAGAATCAGGGGAAATATTGTTTTTCTTTGCAAAACCTTCTCCTGCTTTGGTCAAATTCCCGTTTTCGTCAAAAGCAATATTTGCAATAGGCCCTTTGATAATTTTTTCTTCATCAGCTGTTGCATTTTCAAGTCCGTAAACTAATACAGCCAAACGTCTTGGGGTTGCATAGACTTTTATATCATCAAATTTGATTTTATTTTCTTCTAAAAATTTTGTAAAACCCTGATTTAATTGTTCAATTGCCTGTGGAATAAATTTATATGGTAATTCTTCAACTCCGACTTCCAATAAATATGTACTCATGTTTTATCCTTATTTTATCTGTAACTTACGTTAATTATATTAAAAGAAAGACAGAATGTAAAATTAATTTCTATGCTAATATTTTATTATGAACAAAAAAGCCAATATTCAGAAATTAAAACAATTCGGATTCAGAAAAAATAAAGATAAATATATTTACTCCACAGATATTATGGAGGGCGATTTTACTCTGAATATTGAAATAATTAATGAAAATGAGATTAAAACAGAGGTAATTGAAAAAGCTTTTAATGAGCCGTATACTTTGCATTTGGTTGAAGGAGCAGAGGGAACTTTTGTAGGACAAATTAGAGAAGAATATGAAAAAATTCTCAAAGAAATCAAAGAAAAATATGATTCCGATGCTGAATATTTATGGCCGAAATTCCCGCGTAATGCAGTGTGCAGGCGTAATGATAATGAGAAATGGTACTTTGCAATATTATCCGTTCAGGGTTCAAAAATCGGCCTAAAGACAGATAATATTGTTGAACTCATAGACTTGCGTGCGACTGTTGATGATGTGCCAAAGTTAATAAGTCAGCCAAATTTTTATCCTGCATATCACATGAATAAAAAGCACTGGTTCACCATTGTATTAGACGGTTCTGTTTCTATTGAAGAAATATATAAATATATTGATATAAGTTATACTCTTGCTAAAAAATAAATATATATTGATTTTTCATATAAAAATTTGTAAAATACGCTTATGAGTATTCGGGTGGAAAAAATTGACAGTATAACTAATGTCGGGAATCTTGATTTATACAAGGTTCGTCAGGTTTTGAGTTCAAGTAAAATTCCGACGGAACAAAAAATTAAATTTATTAAGAAAAATCATTCTGAAATTTCGCATCTTGTGGATCAAAAAATTTCGAGTACGGATTTTAAAACAATAATGGATAATCGTCCGCTAAAGCTTTTCCGTCCGCTTAAAAATTCGTATACAAAAGCCGGGGATAAAAGACTTCTTGCAATTGCGCTCGGTATAAAGCCGATGGAGGTTGATGGTTATATAAAGAATATAAATTTGCAGGTTCGTTCAATGCAGGATTTGAATGCAATGGGAATTTCACCTGACAAGTATGAAGAAGTTAAAACTTATGTTTTCAGGCATGGAACAAAAGAACAGCTTATAAATTTTCTCGATTATGAACTTTCCCACGCAAAAAATATTATAAAAATGCTATATCATACACTTGAATATAATTCGGGAGGAATTGCAGATTATTTCATAAGACCTATCCACAGACTAGATAACGGAACAATGCTTGGTATTTACAATACTATAGATAAGAATCTGAAAGCAAGTCGTGCTTCGGGTAAAATTAATGATGTACAGGCGCAGGAAACAGCGGAGTGGGCTCTTGCAAGGATTTACAAAATTCAGAATAATCAACGTTTGCAAAATGCTATTAAATTAAAAAAGACTTTAGAATAATTTTATTATACCGAATTAAAAACCTAATAATCGTTCTATTTTTTCGTTAAATTCCTGTTCGAATTCAGGAGTCCAGCCAAGTTCCTTTTTGTCTTCTTCTGTCATATTAAGATAAATTTCATCTGCTATTTGAGGTATATCATCCACCATTCCCGGTGAATAAATTTTACAGTACCCCTTTACTTTTGGATTAAATAAATTATTAAACATTATTGCTGCATCTGTCTTATAAGTTCCGAATTCACAACCAAGATATACATATTCTTTCTGCATAGCTTTTATAAATGCTATTAATTTGTCTTTTTTTGTATCGTCATCCCAAAAACTGTATCGCATGCCGCTTATGTTAAAATCCATATATTCAAGACCATTTTGTTCTATTTTGTTTTTATATGAATCTCCATAATCTGCTAAATTTATTACAGTTTTAATTCCCGCATCTTTAATTTTTTGCATTACCCATTCCGGAGCATCGTACAATGTGGAACCTCTGTATATATTTGGAGAATATCTGCGGGAGTCTGAAATGCGGTGTACATTAGATAATGGCAGACCGTATATTGTTTCGCTATCAACTTTTTTTGGCTTTGCCGCAAAAAAAGCAATTAATTGTTTTAATTTGTATTCATCTAATCTGGGTTCTTTTTCATAAATACTTTGGTATGGCATAATTTCATTTTCGTAGTGTTCACGAATATATTTTCGTCTATTTTGGGAAACACTGTCATCATACCCGATTATTCCGGTGAAATTTTGTTTATTAAATGTATGTATAGGTAAAACTTTCATACAGGAATTAAAATGTATAAATAAAAAATTTGCTAGCAAAACTTTTTTTTACATATTTTATATGTCTGTATAAAACAGGAGTATGACATTGAGAATTTTAAGCGTACAAAACATATACACAAATAGATTTGATGTCCCAAAGGTATCATTTAAGAGTAATCGTGGTGATACTTATGGCAAAGAACGGATAAACAGAAAAGAATTTTATGAAGATAATTACAATGATGCGTTTAATAAAGAGTATCAACCTGTAAAATATGACAAAATAACTATGGTACATGGTAAACCTGCGGTATTGCCAAGTGAGCGTATGCTCAGACAAAATAAAAGCTCTTTTAGGGAAAATGAATTATTTTATGATGATGTAGATTCAATTGATTTTGTACCGACAAAATACGACACGGATGATGTACCGCTTGACAGACATCTTTGGATGGGGCCGTTGAAAGGAGTATGTAGTGAATATGCGCCTGATACGCTTATACCTCCGGATAGTTTTTATAATTGCTATGATGCAGTTCGTACTCCCTGGTTGGATGACATTACAATAAAAGATAACAGAGAACTGGAGCATTATCAAAATCTGGTGTACAGTACACTTAAAGAAGATAATAATATTAGTTATAAAGAAATGAAAGATATATTTAAAAGTTCATCGCTGATAAAAAACGGAAAAGAGCAGATAGATGTTGGTTTATCTAATCTTGCAGTAAAGATATACCGAAATTCAAAAATTTGGGATGAAACAGAAAAGTCAATAATGGATGAAATTAGGATTCCAATTTATAAAAAAGTTTATGGGGGTTATTCCGTAAAAAAATATATATATGTTGATAAGTGCCTCAGAGCAGGTTATTCAAATGAAGAGATCCTTGATTTTCTGCAAGATTTTTACCCGGGATATGTTATTGATTTAAGTTCAATAATGACAGATAAAGAAGTAAATGAGTATAACAAATCTTTGTCAAATAATTGAAATATTGTGTATTTATCATAATTTATGATAAAATCCTTGCATTGGTATAAGAATACATCGGAGAGAGTATGATCGAGTTTTTATCAAATCCGGATTGGATTAAGCCGCAAATGGATTTTTTAGTGTATTTACAGGGTATAAGAATTAATTGTTCCGAAATTTTTGACAAAATTTTCTTATCAATTACCGTATTGGGAGAATTTTGGTTGCCTACATTAATCTGCGCTATTGTTTATTGGTGTGTTGACTTTAGATCAGGAATATACTTATTTTCACTCGAAGGTATAAATAAACTGTTTGCATATTTATTTAAAATGTTAGCCGGTGTTTACAGACCATGGATACTAGACAGCAGAATAAAACCTTCACCTCTTGCTATTCCTTATGCAACCGGGTATTCATTCCCAAGCGGACACTCTGCAATGAGCTCTGCTGTATTGGGAGGTTGTGCTTATTTACTGAAACATAAAGTATGGAGTGTAATTTTAGTTTGTTTGGTTTTACTTGTCGGGTTTTCAAGATTGTGGCTCGGGGTACATTCACCGCAAGATGTTGTAATAGGATTATTATTGGGTTTTTCTCTTGTTTTTATACTGCCTCCTTTGATTAAATGGGCAGAAAAAGACCGTAACAGATATATTTTATTATTGGCTATTATAGATATTTTAGCAGTTATAGCTTTGATTTATATATATTTTTATAATTCATACAGAATGGATTATGCAGGCGGGAAACTTCTTGTTGATCCGCAAGCTTTGAAAAATGATACTTTAATAACTTACGGGTATTCACTCGGTCTGATAAACGGTTGTTATTTATGTGCAAGATTTTCTCCATTTAATCCAAAAGAGACCCCAAGAAAACAGCGTATTGTCAGGGGAATAATCGGGGGCATCGGTGTAATTATATTAATGAAATTTGCATTCAAACAGGTATTGTTGAATTCGATACATGTTCCATGTGCAGTATCTCTCGCATTTTTAATTGGCTTGGGAATTACTTTAATTTATCCTCTGATTTTCACAAAAATAAAATCGTTGAAAATATAGTTTTTATCAGAATTACAAACTACAATTAGCAAATAGTTATGTTCCATTTGCGATTAATAACTACGCACTTGGCTCGCTTGTTCCGAACGCAAGAACATTCTCTCATGCTCACAATGCAAATAAAAAAGGACGAGATAAACCCGTCTTTTTTATTTACCCCAGAGTTGACGAGTTCAGAACTTGGTTACTAAAAAATGTGGCTTAAGCATTTTTACAGTTTGCAGTGAAAATAAAATGTTGATTTATTAAGTCAAAATGTATAGAATACTCATATGAATATATCAGTTGGCAGAATAAATTCAATTCAATCTGTAGGACACCTTGATTTATATAAGGTTCGTGAAATTATGACTTCTAATAAAATAACACAAACAGAAAAAATAAAGTTTCTGCAGGAAAATCATGATAAAATCAAAAGTTTGGCAGAGGAAAAGATTTCAGGTACTGAATATGAAAAAATGATAGATGTCAGACCATTAAAACTTCAAAATCCACTAAAAAACATAGGTATCAAATATGTTGATTGGAAACTTACGGCTCATGCTCTTGGTATAAAACCACCTGAAGTTAAGGGATATATGGGAGATATTGTTAATAAATTGGCGACAATGGAAGATTTAAAAACTTTGGGAATTACCGAAGATGTTTATAAGACAATTAGAACACACGTTTATCGTATGGGTTCAAAAAAACAGGTAATAATCAATCTTGATTATGAATTGCACCATACAGAAAATATACTGGATACACTTTATCATACTTTAGATTATAACTTCTTGGGAATTGCAAATTATTTTATGTTTCCTCATCGCAGACTTGATAATAAGACTATGCTCAAGGTTTATAATGTAATAGATAAAAATTTGAAATCATGTAGTGAATCAGGAAGAATTTCTGAATCCAATGCATTAAGCACGGCAGAATGGGCACTTGCAAAGATTTATGAAATTCAAAATAATCAACATTTCCAAAATGTAATAAAACTAAGAAAAGAATTGGGATAAGTTTTCACACAAAAATAAAAATATTAAAAGGGACTAGTTTATACTAGTCCCTTTTAATTTACCCTGGATGCGATTTTTTATAAATAAAAACTGCGCCTCGCATTAAACGCCACCGCCTCCAATTAGTCTGAATATTCATTACAGACATAATTGTCGGTCTTTCGCCTCCGGCTCATGGCTCTGCTCGGCTTGTCGAACGGCTACAAGGCAAGGCCTTGGGCGTTTAAATCTCAAACCAATGCAAATAAAAAGGACGAGATAAACCCGTCCTTTTTATTTACCCTGGATGCGATTAATCACTTCGCTCGCCATCGACGTGACTTCGCTGTTTGCTTTTTATGGCAAGTATGCCAAAAGCAAACAGGCTTCGCACTTGGCTCGCTCGTTCCGAACGCAATACAACGTTCTCGTCGCTATCACATAACAAATAAGACAGAATAACAAAAGTCATTCTGTCTTATTTACCCTGGATGCGATTCGAACGCATGACCTACCGCTTAGAAGGCGGTTGCTCTATCCAGCTGAGCTACCAAGGCACAACTCGCTTGCAATTCATATATTAACACGAAAAGATTTTCACGCAAGTAGTTTTTGTTTATTACACAAATTATTCCCCTCCCTTTTGAGGTAGGGTGCTATTTTACTAATCTTCGTCTTCGTCTTCTTTTTTTATCTGATCGACAACCATTTTTGCCATTTCTTTTGCAATAACTTTTTGGGTATCTTCAGGACAGTTTTGCAGCATATTCATTGCCGTTCTTAAAGTGGTATCTATATCATACCATCTGCCGCGGCGATTATCATCCAAACCTGAACCGACTGCGTTAATAATATCATCTACTGCCTCAAATTTTTCGTCCTCAATATTGTGTTCGATGATAATTTTAATTAAATTTAGTGCAACTCTAATCTGAGTCTGATCATCTGTTTCTTCTAATGTTCTTACTGCTTCAGATAAAACCGGGTCTTTGTCATACCAGCGTCTGTGTTGATTTGAATACTCTTCTTTCATAATTCCGTTCTCCTTTATTTATAATTATTTTATTATCCCTGTTTAAATGTTACGCCTTTTGTGCCTTTTGGGTATTTCCAATCTATGCATTTATGCTCACACGCAATTCTGCACGCTCCGCATTCAAGGCAGTTCTCAAAATTTATAATCAGTTCCTGTTTTTCTTCATTCCATTCATAAACTCCTGCAGGACAAATAAAAGTGCAGTTTTTTGATACGCAATTTTTGCACTTACTTTGGTCAGGGTTTAAGTGCGATTCATTGTCAGGTGTATATTTTAATGTATATAATTTCTGGTCTAAATTCATATCAATATACTCCATACAAGTCTAATCAAAGCCCACACATCTTTTAAAAGTTCACTGAATTTTCTGTCCGTAAAAATACTTTTTATAAATTTATGGTAATTTTCTCTTTTTGGAGTCCCATCGGCAGTCGTGAACATCTCAAAGAATGAATTAATCTTTTTCAAATAATAGCCCATGAATGCTTTTTTGCGTTCATGTGCAATACCCATCAAATCACGGTATGTTTTTAAATCTTTCATTATAAAAGAGTTTTGAAGTTTCTTTTCATAATTTTTCAGTGTGTTTCTTGAAAAATCATCTTTTTCGAATGCTTCAACAGCCGTTTCTGCTGCAAGTTTTCCTGATAACATTGCAAG
>CACXAK010000025.1 GCA_902765655.1 uncultured bacterium
GTATTGTAAATATCTTCAATATTATTTTCGATTGAATTTAAATCTTCAAGTGCATTATCAGCATCATTCAGTTGTGTATATGTCAAAGCTCTGAGATACAATACCGAATTGTAATTTGATACATGTTTTTGAATAAGTTTTGAAGTTCCGTCAATTACATCCTGATAATCACCTTTCATATATTGAGCTATCAGCTTGTAATAAGCACTATTATAATCTTCCGGATTGATTTTCAAAGCTTTGTCAAAATTTGAAACAGCAACACTTGTGTTTCCTGCCTGAAGCTCATTCATTCCTATATAGAAATAATAAGTCGGACAATTTTTGTTTAATTTCAATGCCTTATTAAAATATTCTATGGATTTTTTTGCATCTGCATCAAGAAATGTAGTTTCTGCTTTTGAATAATATATTTGCCCTAAACTTGCATAAGACTCAAAATCATAAGGATTCAGAGAAACAGCTTTTTCAAAGGACTGAATTGCCTCAGAATCTTTTTCAAGTTCTGCAAGAGCAACACCTGTCAAATAATATCCCATATAATAATTCGGATATTTTGCCGTAACTGATTGCAGTTTATACAGAGCTTCATTATAATTTCCTTTTTCTATGTCATCGACAGCACCGTATATTTGAGCATCAACCCCCTGTGGATTTAATACTTTCCCGTATTTTTGCGGACAATTTACTCTGTTGATGTCGCGTTTGTTTGGCTGCGGTAAATAGATATGAGAATTATATTTTACGGCATTTTCATATGACAAAAGATAATTTTGATCATTTTGTGCTTTTTGCGCATACATCAATGCTCCATATAAATCACCCAATTCGGCATTTTGCAGTTGTTCTTTTTTATCCGCTCCTAAAACAATTGCACTGACATATTTTGTATTTGTCATAAATTTATCTTCGCCTGCTTTTATATCAATTGCAGTCTGATAATCTTTTTGGGCAAGATCATAGCGTCTTAACGCATAATAGGCATCTCCTCTGAGCTTATAAACTTCATATTTTTTTGGTTTTTCATTTATATATGCCGTAAGCAAAGTAACTGCCGTATTGTAATCTTTATTTTCAATTGCTTCCTGTGCTTTTGATATAGTATCTTTATTTGCTTTAATTTTTTCAAAAGAAACATCCTGAGCTAAACCAAAATCAATCGTATCTTCTGCAAAACTCGCATTAGATATGCTCAGCAAAGCCAATATAACTAAAATTCCAATTTTTTTATCTCTTCTCATATTTACCCCGTTGTCTTTTAGTAGAATTATACAATAGAAACATAAATTTTTGAATATTTTTACATTTCTTGTTTTAGCAAAAAAAATTTTTTTTATATTTTATTTTCTTGTTATAATAAAAAATGCAGTAATATAAAAATATTATTTTAGTATCTAGCAGAAATTAAATATAATGGCAGATTTTTTGGGAAAATTCACAGAACTTGGGAAGAAAATATTGGTTTCTGTCGGTAAAAACAACAAGCCGACTTACGCCGTGATGGCTATTGCGACCGCAAACGGCATTTTTAAACCATTATCATCTTTAACTGACAAAAAAGAAAAACCGGAAGCAAGAAAATATGCAGCATTACGAGAATTTGCGACAGAATGTGTCGCAGTCCCTACATATTGGGCTTGCGGAGTCGGGGCTGCAACATTAGGCGCAAAATTATTTAAAGACAATCCCGAAAAAAAAGCTATGGCAAGAGCAAATATGATGTTTTTAGGTGTTTGTACGGCTGCACTTTTAGTAATACCGGCCGTTTGTTCAGTTGCATTATGGGGTTTAGATAAAGCTTTGGGTAAAGATAAACCTAAAGCAAAAGAACCGGCAAAACTTGATTTAACATCACCTGCACCTGAAATGGAAATCCGCAGTGACACTTCAACAAAATTCGGTAATAATATTTATCGTCCGAATATAAATACTTTTATCTATAAAGGAGGACTGAAAATATGATTCCTCCAATATTAACTAATCCTGCAATTTATAATATTACCCAAACAACACAAGCACAAGTAGCTATTGAAACTGGACTCAAAGCTGTCGGACGTCCGGGATTTATTCTGCTTGACAATTCTATTGACAAAAATACCAAAAAATATTCTTCAATGAAAGAATTTTTATATCAGCTTACATGTTTAGGCGTATCTTTAGGAGTCGTAATTCCTGTATTTAAGAAGGGCTCTTTCGCAATTGCACGCAAACTATTCAAAGATGAAGCCGTATTTCAGGCATTTAAAAAGTCTGATGATTTTAATAAATTTCGTAAATTAACACAAGATGAAAAAATATCAAAATTGAATGAAATAAATTCAGTTACAGGGAAAAATTATACATTTGACAACATAAATGAAGATTTGGCAAAAGGAATGATAGAAGTAACTTCCATCGCCGGCTCTATTTTGGGATTATCAATTTTATCACCGTTAATTTCAAGACCATTCATAAGACCCGTACTGAAATCTTTAGGCATGAGTGAAAAAAAACCGACTCAATCTGATCCTGCAAAAGTAGATGTAAAAGTATAATAATTATATTCGTAATTTAATAATTAAATCAGGTCTTGACATATATGGTATAATATATTTAGTTATTTTAGGAGAGAGAAAAATGTCAGAAAAAAAAGTATTAATTGCTTATTATTCTTATTCGGGTAATACTAAAACAATTGCGGAAAAAATTAGACATATTACCGGCGGACAATTGTTTGAAATCAAAACTATTAAAGAATATCCTAGAAACTATACTGATATTGTAAATCTGGCAAAACAGGAAAAAGAACAGGATATAAAACCTGAATTAGCAAACAAAATTGATATTTCCGGCTATGATACGATATTTTTGGGAACTCCTGTTTGGTGGTATACGTTTGCTACCCCTGTAAAAACATTTTTGAGCGAAAATGATTTTTCGGGAAAAACAATTATTCCTTTCTGCACTCACGGTGGCGGAGGTGCATATTCAACTTATTCCGATATGGAAAAATTGTGTCCTGATGCAGTGATTAAAACCGGTTTCACATCTTACGAAAACAGCGCAAAAGAATCCGAAATCGAACAATGGATTAACAGTGTAAAATAAGATTATTTTCCATTTTTTCAATTGCTTTTAACAAAAAATCTTCAGCAAGACTGTTTTTGTATATGACTTCTTTTGCTTCGCTAATTGAATACCATTGGGCATAATCAACTTCAGGTGTCAATTTGAAGTCTTCACTCTCTGCCTGAACAATAAAATTGCATATCAGTGAATTTGTTTTTTCAAAATAATGGCTTTCATTGTACTTAAAGGATAAAAGATTAAGATTTACTTCTTCTTTTAGTTCTCTTTTAAGAGTCTGCTCAAGACATTCACCTTTTGTAACGTAACCCGCAACAAGAATATTTAATCCTCTGCCATATTGCTGAATCAGCAGTATTTTTGAATAATCTTTATTAAAAACAATCATACTTACGGAAGTATTAAACTGAGGAAACCTGAATTCATTACAATTTGGGCAGTATGGAATCATACCCTCACTTATTCCGCAATTAAAATTTTCTTTCAAAACTAATTCTGTTCCACATTCAATACAATATTTCATATCAAAATGGTAACATAAATAATTAATAAAAACCCGTAAAATTATGCAATATAAGAAACTTTATTATCTTTTGCTTCCTGTGCCATTCTTTGCGCTGCAGCTTTTTCCTGAGCAGCCGCAATCATATACAATGTTTGATTTTGCGCATTACTCAAAGCAAAACGGGTATCCAAATCATGTAATGTATTCATATCATAACCGCCAAATGACAAATTTCGCGCAATATTCATCATATTACGGCTGTTCTGCATCATAGCCCACTGAGCATTATTCATCATGCTTATTGCATTTAACCTTGTCATTAAATTTACTAACATTACTACACCCTCAATAAAAACTACAAGTGTAGTATAAAATATTTTTTCGATTTTGTAAAGAGATAAATTTATTTTGTAATAATTCTTAAATTATTCTTCAATTATTTCAATCAACTCTTTTAAAATATTATTATAGGGAGTAGGAATATTAAACTTTTTACCCATTTTTATGACGGCTCCGGCAAACATTTCAACTTCGGTTTTACGCCCGGCTTCAATATCCTGAAGCATTGATGTTTTGCCTTCGGGACACATTTTATCCAATGATTTAAACGCTTCATCAAGCATGTTTTGAGTATTTTTTACACCCTGAACTTTTGCAATTTCAATAACTTCAAGCATTATATTCTTTAGAAGATTTTTAATTTTCTCACTGCTTTGCATTTGCCCGAATGTTTTGTGTAATATCGCAGAAAGTTGATTTGAACTAACATTAAGCATAAATTTCAGCCACATTGCATGTTGTATATCATCGGGGTTTTTATATGAAATTCCGACTTTATCAAAATAATTTTTCAAAAGAATTTCATCGTTTTTATCCGTAATTTTATCGTCCTGCACCCCAAAAACTATATCACCTGTACCGTCAAAAGTAATTTGATTCCCGTCACGCATAGCACTGTGACCAATAAAATATGAGTGAATAACATGCTTCCAACCGTATTTTTGGGCAATATAATTTTCACTTGTTACACCGTTTAATAAAGAAAGAATTATTGTATCTTCTTTGACAAAATTTTCAATATTTTTTATTGCATCAAAAAGTCCGTCATATTTTGTTGCAATTATAATTAAATCTGCTTTAAAATCGACATTTTCGGGTAATATATAATTCAGTTTCAACTCTTTACCGTTAAAAATTTTAGGGAATTTTATATACTTATCTAATCTGTTTTTATCAACAAGAATTTTAAGATTTTCATCATTATAAGTACTTATTTTATCGGCATAAATTGAACCGATAGCCCCTATTCCGCAAATTAAAACATTTTTTATTTCATTCATATTCCTATTCTAGCATTAAAATTCAAAAAACTTAACATTCACTGAAATTTTGTCAATTCTTACAGAGAAAAAAACTTTATATATGAGTAGTAGTAATATTTGTGTGTGTAAATTTAATAGTGTGGTCTTTTAGTGGTAGTCAATTTTAACCCTTGGCGCCTGCTGACAGGTTCTGCTGCGCAGGTACAATTTAATAACAGATATTCTGTACCTTTTGGAAACAATGTCGGAAAAGACAGTTTCCAAAACAATTCTGTTGAGCGGTTTTTTGATGAAAAATATATAAATGCAATGATTACACAAAATAATGAATTGAAAAATATTTTGAGTAAAAATAAAATGCCCGTCCGATTGAATATGAATGAGCTTATGGAATTAAAACAGGGACATTGCAGGGATAGTGCGGAAATTTGCGCAAAAATATACAAAGTACTTCCCCCTGCATTGAAAAGTCAGGTCAACATCAGTGATTTGAAAGAAGGAGCGATGCTGCATGATTTTGGCAAAGTCCTGATTCCGCCGGAAATTTTGAATAAAAATGGGAAATTAACTCCGGAAGAATACAATATTATGCATCTTCATTCTGAACTCGGTTATCAACTACTGAAAAAAACCGGTGTAAATGATGAGGTTTTATCGCTTGTACGTAATCATCATGATAATGTAAATAATAAGAATTTTGTTCCTGACGTGAATTTGCAAATTTTGAATCTTGCGGACAGATATTCGGCATTGACTGAAAACCGTGTTTACAAAAAAGCATTAACCCCTCAACAGGCACTGACAATCATTCACAGAGATGTTGAGCAGGGTAATGTTCATCCGATTTTGTATAAAGCATTGATTGAAGCAATCCGTAACGAATCCAATCAAATAAATCCCGCCCAAAATACCGCTATGGCAAATGCTAAGCCGCTAAATGCTTGACGAAAGCCAAAAATATGCTATTATAAACACAAAGAAGGATTGAAGTTTATGGGTTTTTATTTTAAGAAGAGCATTAATTTGGGCTTGTTCAGAATTAATATATCGAAATCGGGAATAGGAATTTCTTTTGGTGTAAAGGGCTGCAGAGTATCGGTTGATCCTAAAGGAAAAACGACACTTAACGCAGGTAAAGGCGGAATTCATTATACAAAAACCCTCAAAAAAGCATCTAAAAAGAAATAGTTATTTTATTTTTAAAGTCAGTTTTTGTTGGGTTTCACCCAACCTACTTATCTCCTTAATTTATTGATTTTGACCCTATTTACACAATGCTTTTTCCGCATTTACAATTTCTTCTTCATTAATTTTATCAAAGAATGTTGTCAGCATATTATTAGTCTTTTCTGTGATTGCAACTTCTTTATCGCCAAGTCTTGGATTGGTTAGAACAAATTTATCCTTATTTAAACCTTGAATACAATAACTTACAACGGAATCTTCTTGTCCCCAAGTTTTCATATTTTTTAATCTTGTTGCAAATCTATCACGAGATATATCACTCATTGCATTCCTTAGCCAATGTGTAGTTTCTTGAGATACACTCGCACCGAAATTTGTGTTGTAGTTGTTATTTTGAATTGATTGTACTTGCATTTTATTTGCTCCTTAATATTTTATTTTGCATTATGTGCTCTAAAAAGGTCTTTAACTGCAAATTTCAACATATTTATTAACCCTTTTGCCGCAGACTTTATGTCCATATCTTCTCTAAGGACGTTCTTTAGTGGTCTCAAACTATTTGCCTCTAATGGATATTTAGTACGATTCTCTACATATTCTTGTCTTAATTTAACAAACTTATCATATTTACCATTTACAATACTAGATAATAAATCCCTTCTTAGTAATTTTATACGTTCGTATGCTGCTTTGTTTGTTAAATTTTTAGCCATAAATGAAGTGTTGTAATTGTTGTTGTTTTGAACTCTTTGTACTTGCATTTTCATATTCCTTTTATTTATTTGAAACTCGTTATCTTAAACCGACTGCTGATTGCACGAAATTAGCAACCTTTGATATACCCTTTTGTGCAACTTTTCCTACACTATTCCAAAACTTGCCATTTACTTCTAATATTTCATCAAGACCATCAGTATTGTTTTGGCTTGCTTTATGTGTTGTTCTGCGTTCTGCAATAAGATTTTCTTCATTTTTAATCATATCTTGAATTGCTTTTTGGTAAGTTTCAGTTGCCCCTTTTGATTTTAGCATACGATTGTGTAAAACTTCATATCCGTTCTCACCATAAGAACGTGTCATTAAACTCAATACTACTGCTTTTTGTTCGGGCTTTTCAGATACCCCGACGTTATATCTTTCTTGATTAGATACAAATTCTTGAATTTGGCGAACGACCTTTTTGGCTTGTTTTCCTAATTTCCCATTTGTAATAACTTGTCCGCCATTACTTCTTCTTACTTGTGTTAAATCTAACTTTACTACCATTTATATTTACTCCTTAATTTTTTGATTTTGCTACTGCCGATAATAGTTTTGTTTCTGCGGTATCACCTAAATTTTTAATAGTTATATTATTATCATAAAATACAGGCAAGATATAATCTTTATAAATCTTTGCCAAATTGTGTGACATTGATTCACTATTTGTATCAGCAGGCAAATGTTGCATAAATGATGCTACTTTCGCATACCTATCTTCATTTTTTGTAAATTGTTTAGTCAGACGACCAAGATGAGTGGATTTTACAGTATAAGTGTGGTGTACAAGACCTTCTTTTATCATTCCGAAAAAGCTATCCATTTCTTCACCATTTACATTTTGGTTACCTTTTCCTACCAATAAATATATTTCATCAGTGCTTTCGCCTAAATCTCTACATATTTTGGTAAAAGTTCTTTTTACACCTTTAGGTATAATTTTATCTACATCATCAATTGAAACCTTTGCACCAAATGTCTGATTGTAATTATTTTGTACCCTTTGTACTTGCATTTTTATTTACTTTCTGTAATTTCTTTTGCGTTGTATTTATCCAATAATTTTTTATCAAATTTATTTAAAACTAATGTTGCTCCGGCTAAATATGCAAAACCAAATGCACATGCTGCCGCTACACCCGTTCCGAATTTTGCTAATTTTGAAGGTGCTTTTGAAATTTTAGATACTAATTTACTTCCGCCAATTGCAGAAAAGCCACATACTAAAATCAAACTTCCTGATGTAATTGCTTGATTTATTGCGTGAGCTTTAGGGTATTTTGATACAAATTCATCTTTTTTATCATTTGGCACAATGAAAGTTCTATTTTGCTGATTATTATAATTAACAGAATACTTTGTATTATTCCCCTGAACATCAATTTGTTGTATTTTTATTGACATTTTACCCTCTTTACTTTCGCATGCTATATCATATTATAAAACCCGTAAAAATAAAATTTGCTATCTGCCATATAACTTGCTGACTACTTGCAAATCAAATTTGATTCATACCTGACACCTGATTCATGCCCGAGTTTTTTAAAAGTTTCAGCTACTCGTCTTGCTAAAGACGGTGCGTATTTTTCATTAAATAGTTTGACAGCTTCTTTTTCTGGGTTATCAATATTTGTGTTTTTAATACCAATTAGTTTCTTCGCAAGATTCTTTATAGCTAACGGCATCTGTTTACATATTATTTCAGCTGCTGATAAAAATTCAATTTTCTTTAGTTTTAAGTATGTTTTAATACATTTTTTTTGAGTAGAGGTATAATTGATATTTTCTCCTGATAATCTGATAATTCTTGAATATCTCCCACTTGGACATAAAGCAATTTCTTCCTTATTATTTTTAAACATCATATACATGTAATCATCAGGTGATATTGGACATTCAAGCAAATGTCCATGCATAGATGAACATCCGTTTGGTAAATTTTCGGGTTGTTTAACCCTGCTAAATTTTCCGTGTATAACAGCTAATATTCTATTATTTTTCCAAGAAACAGCTACTTCATGAGGTTCTTTTGCATTAAAACCTTTTTTAACCATATTTTGTGCGTATTCAAATACTGCACCTTTTGATGCAAATTGAATAGTGCCATCTTTTAAAACATATCCTAAATTTTTAGGATTTATTTTCCTAAGTTGTTCTGCGGTTAAAGGTTTTTGCATAAGAAGATTAATCATTATATATGACTCCATACATTTACTTATAATAAAACCCGTAATAATAAAATTTGCTATCCGCTTATTTAACCGCAAAAATTTTTTTGTTATTATTTTATAAAAATATTATGCGAGTTTGTCCTTTAAAAGATTATACATATTCAAATTTAAAATTTATGGGTTCTGCACCAATAAATGTTGATTGGCGCGAAAGTTTTGAACCCCCAAAAGATAATAAACCAAGTAAAAACGAACTCCCCGAATGGTTACGCAAAAGTATATTGTTTGGTTTAATTGGCATGGCAGTTGTAAATGACCCGGCAACAGATAAATTTTTTAAATCTGAAGAAGTAAAACAACAGGAAAAATTTAGAAATGAATACTTTGAAGATGTTTCAAAAATTCAATCCGAACCGGTAAAATATCATCTTAACAGACTTGGTGATGTTGATAATGTACATATAAAATCAATACATGCCGGAAATTATTCACTTGAATTAAATCTGGATAAACAAAAAATTAATTTTAATGTAAATATTTCAGATGATAACAATATATTGCAGGGGTATTATACAACCAATAACAATAAATTTATGAAATACAAAGCCGTTTTCAACCCGCAAAACCCCGATGAATTTGTTCTGCATATAAGGAACAAAGATAATAAACAATTTATAATCGGCAGAAAACCAAACGGCGAATTATACAAACTGGACGGCAAAAAAAGAATTATTTTAAATAAAGAAAATACCCAAAGATACCAAAACGAATTAAAACAGCTTGAAGAACTTGAAGATGTTGAATTTTTCACGAACAAGAATGATTTGTGGCGCAAACTTAATATTATTTTGTTAATACTATTAACTCTTAATGAATGGGGACACGATATTCAAAAAAGATCTGAAAATAAAAAATAGATCGGTATAATACCGACCTATTTTTTTATTTGATTTATTTGGCAGATTAAACAGAAGCCAATGCTTTTGCCTGTTCAAGCTGCAAAGTTACCGTTGTAATATCGCATACAGAGCTTGGTCCAAAGTACTGAATAGCACCGGGGAACAGGTATCTGTCATTCATTGCCCAATCTTCTCTGTTATTTTGCAACTGAGCAAATACAGGTCCGTTGAGTTCAACCAATGCCTTTTTAATAACCGGCTTCATTGCACCATGACGTTTTTCCATATTCATCATCATTGTTAAAGGTACACCGCCTGCAATCCATTTACTTGCAGGAGCTGTAAGGTTTTTAACAGATGATAAATATCCTGTCAAACCGTTTGAAATCAATGCATAAGCATTATAACCCAAAGAATAGCAATAATCTGCATCAAAGTTTGACGGGAATGCACATCTTCCTTCATAACCGAAGAAATGAGATTGTGTTGAGAATTTACCGATGTACTTACCTTCTGATTTTAATTTTGCCAATTTTATTGTAAGCATTTCAATTAATAATTTTTCTGTTTCAATTTTAGAAACCTGAACATTTCCGTGCGGATCTCTGTCAGCAAGCAATTGTTCTTTAATTATTGATGGTAATGAATTATAAACAGCTGCATTTTCATCATCTAATCTGTGTTCAACTATTGTAAATTTATCACGAATTGTTGTCGCATTAACAAAACTCGGATCTGATTCAAGTTCTGCCATAATATCATTCAAATTAGCAATCATTGCTTTCATTTCAGGTATAAATTCAATTAAACCCTCAGGAACAACCGCAATACCGAAATTTTTACCCGCATTTGCACGTCTTACAATGACATCTGCTATATAATCAATGATTGAAGATAAAGACATTTTCTTTGCTTCAACTTCTTCACTGATTAAAGTGATATTTGGCTGAGTTTGCAATGCAGCTTCAAGTGCAACGTGTGATGCACTTCTGCCC
>CACXAK010000026.1 GCA_902765655.1 uncultured bacterium
TCAGGAAATTGCATACACCGATAATCCCGCACTTAATAAGGCCCCAAAATCCGAAGTTCAGTCATCAATTTTAGGTTTGGCAGAAGAGCAATCAGAATTTTTACTGAGAGATTTGTATATAAGAAATTCCCTGAGCGGCGAATATATTCCGGCTGAAATTAATTTTGCATCACTTTCAGATGGAGAAAGATATGTCGGGGTAATAAGAAACTTTACTGCACAGAAAGAAACCGAAAGATTAAGAGATGATTTCATCGCCACATTGACACACGATTTGAGAACTCCGCTTACTGCGGCAATAAAAACGCTGAATTTCTTCCTTGACGGGTCATTAGGAGAAATATCCGAACAACAGAAGCAGATGCTTACAGTTATGACAAAAAGCAACGAGGATTTGCTCGGATTAGTAAACGCCCTTCTTGAAGTTTACAGATTTGAAAGCGGTAAACTTAATCTCTGCAAAACTGTTTTTGATGTCAATTCACTTTTAAGACAATGTTATGAAGAGCTTTTACCTCTTGCAAAAAGTAAAAACATTAATTTTGATGTTCACTCTGATTTTAAAGAAGAAATATTAATCGATGCAGACAGAGCTGAAATAAAACGCGTAATAATGAATTTATGCGGCAATGCCCTAAATTACACAAATAAAGAGGGAACAATAGATATTTATATAAAACTGCAAAACGGAGATTTAATATTCTCTGTTACAGATAACGGAAACGGGATACCAAAAGAGGATATACCGAATTTGTTTAAAAGATTTTCGCAGGGTACAACAAAAAAACGTTCCACAGGAACAGGTTTAGGGTTGTATCTGTCCCGCCAGATAATAGAAGCACATGGCGGAAAAATTTGGGTTGAGAGCAAAGTAAATAAGGGCAGCGAATTTTCATTTCTGTTGACAAATGTTGCTGCCGTATCAAGGGTGGTTTAGTCATGGAAAAGAAAATAAAAGTAACAATAGTTGAAGATCACGACATGACAAGAATGGGATTGTCTTTTGCTTTAGAAAAAAGCGGCATTATTGACGTGATTGGAACAAGTGCTGATGGACAGGAAGGCGTAGAACAGGCATTGGAATTACGACCCGATTTGGTTGTAATGGATATCGGTGTTCCGACAATAGACGGGATCGAAGCAACAAGAAAAATTAAAAATGCCGTACCGGAAATTAAAGTGCTGATGAATACTTCAAGAGATGATGACAGCGATATTCTTGATTCTTTTGCAGCAGGCGCAGACGGATACATAACAAAAGGGGCGACTTCAGAACAAACCATAACCGCAATAAAAGCCGTCAGCGAAGGGGTAGGTTGGCTTGACCCTGCAATAGCAAGAGTGGTGTTGTCTAATATTCGCAAATCAGCATCCCCTGACGAGCCAAGCGGAGAAATCAATTATAAAAAAGGCAAGAATTTATACGGTCTTACAGAAAGAGAAATGGAGGTTCTTGCACTTTTGGTCGAAGGTTTAAACAACCCTCAGATTTCAAAAAAACTTGTAATTACAATTGCAACAACAAAAACTCACGTACATAACATATTACAAAAATTATATGTAAAAACAAGGGCAAAAGCAGTTGCAACCGCGATGAAAGATGGTTTGGTATAAAATATAATTTGACCGGACATAAATTTATTATTAAATAATAAAACAGCAATGTTCTGAAACAAGCTTGGTGAAAACATATATGAAAAAGATTTTAATAACACTTTTAATACTTTCGGTTGGTGTTGGGGCTTATGCTCTTACCCCAAAAGCTAAAGCGTCAAAATTCAGAAATCCTTTTACCAAAAAGGATTATAAATCCAAAGAAATTAAGTATGCATACGAGGTAAAAAAAGAAGATCTACAATATAAAAGAGATCAAAAGCTTCTAAATCGCCACCCAAGCGGTTATATGACAGTTGAAGAATATGAAAAACGGTCAGAATACAAAGATCCATCCACTTTTAAAGTTGACCCGCCAAAAATTGAAAAACCGTCAGATTTTAAATATGTACCTCAACCGCTTTTTAAAATCGTAAAATACAATGATCCCCCGGGAGGTGTTGAACTTCAGCTCGGACGCAAATTGTATTTTAATCGTTATATCAATGGTCTTGGAGTTACTTCACCGGATTATACCAAACTTGTTTATCCTGCTATATATTATTATAGTGACTCAGGATCTGTCGGTGCAGACTTGTTTGTTATTCCGCTTGATCAAAAAGAAAATAACATGAATAAAATTTTAAAAGCAAACACTTCCCACAGAGAAGAAAGCCCTATATTATCAACAGACAAGGCAATTGATAATTATGCGGCATTCAGAACTCTTACTCCTGTTGATTTCAACGCAGACGGAACAAAACTTCTTGCCAAAGAAAAGATAGGCAGCGGAGAAGACGGAATCTGGGAAACAAGAATTTACATTTATGATTTTAAAACCAAAAAAAGCTATGACCTTTCGGCAGTAAGAGATGCCATAAAATACTATTGGAAAGAATATGAAAACCTGAATCTTATTGAAAAGAGATGGGATATAAGACCTTTAGGTTTTGATGCGGGGTATCCTGACAGGGTTGTTGTACAGGCCTATGGCTATACAGGTGAAAAACCCATATTTTTAGGAACATGGAGTGTTGATTGCTACGGAGAACAACCGAAATTTGTATCTTTGGATAAAAATTTTATGCCAAAAATCAGTATGAACGGGTTTAAACTTCAAAAAGACGGTGCTTTGGAATATCAGGTAGTTGTCCGAGAAGAAAAAGTTTTGGAAAAACAGGGCAAGATTATTAATAAACAAGTAAAAGCTGTAGATAAAAAAGAAGTCAAAAAAATAAAACAAGATTATAAATTTGAATTAAAAGAACTTACTGCAGATTACAAAGATAAAGCCAGAGATAACAATCGCCTGCAAAAATTTGCCGGTTCAACCGAAGGAACAGAACTTGAAGAAATGTACCATAAGTATCAGGTTGAACAAACTGAAAAAGATATCAAAAAACTTGAAAAGAAAATCGAAAAAACACAAAAAAATATTGATAAAAGAGAACAAAAAATTCAAAAATATACAGATAAAACTAAAGAATTAATGCATGCACTTGAAGAAGATGAAAAACAAACTAATAATGCTAATGAAAGCTCACAAATTCAAATGCCTGCTGAAAATGATACAGATGCCCCTGAGGTAAACTTCCCCCAGGATGCACAATAATACTCTCTTGAAATGACATTATCATTGTGATACGATTTTTTTACCGAAATAATGTAGGTCGGTGTTACTATGCCGACAAATTTTAGAAAGAAGGCAAAAATGTCAGAAGTAAGAGTAAGAATTGCGCCGTCGCCAAGCGGAAATTTGCATATAGGAACCGCAAGAACGGCATTATTTAATTATTTATTCGCAAAGAAAAATAACGGTAAATTTATTTTAAGAATTGAAGATACAGATGCATTAAGAACTGAACAGGAATATGTTGATAATATTTTTGACAGCTTAAAAGCATTAGGGCTAAATTGGGATGAAGGTCCGGATGTAGGCGGAGATTATGGCCCTTATACACAATCTCAAAGATTTGATATTTACCCAAAATATATCCAGGAATTGTTAGACAAAGGTTTTGCATACGAGTGTTTCTGCACACCTGAAGAACTTGAAGCAGAAAAAGAAGAAGCAACTGCAGCTAAAAAGGCATACGTTTATTCTAAAAAATGCGAAAATTTAACTGAAGAAGAAAAAGCAAAACTTCGTGCAGAAGGCAGAAAACCGGCAATAAGATTTAATGTTGCAAAAGCACAGGCAGCTTTTCATGATTCTTCAATTCTTGAATTTGATGATTTGGTTAAAGGGAAATTACACGTTGATACAAATTTAATCGGGGATTTTGTAATTATGAAATCCAACGGAGCTCCGACATACAACTATGCGGTTGTTATCGATGATGCACTAATGAAGATTACTCACGTTATCAGAGGAGAAGATCATATTTCAAATACATACAAACAAATTTTAATCTTTGAAGCATTAGGTTTTGAAGTTCCAAGATTTGGCCATTTGGGTATGATTTTAGCTCCTGACAGAAGTAAACTTTCAAAAAGACACGGAGCAACTGCCGTTTCTGATTTTGTAAAAGAAGGTTATCTGACTGATGCTTTGATTAACTTTGTTGCATTACTCGGCTGGTCACCATCTGACGGTGAAGAAATCAAAACAGTTGATCAAATTGCTCAGGATTTCAGAATAAATGAAATTTCATCTTCAAATTCAATTTTTGAATATGACAAATTGAAATGGATGAACAGTCACTATATTAAAATGCTGCCTATTGAAGAATTGAAAGAAAGATTAAAGCCATATTTAACTCAATATCCGCTTAATGAGTTGACGGATGAGCAATATACGAAAATGGTTGAAATTACAAGAGAACCATTGACGTTGTTATCTGATATTACAGATGCAGTTCCGTATTTCTTCGGTAAAGATGTAAAAATGGAACCTGAAGCTTGGGAAAAGGCATTAGATAGTGATTCTTGTCAGGATGTACTGAAAGATTTCATTGAAAAAGCACAAGAATGGGAATGGAGTGAAGAAAATCTTCACGAAAAACTTGCTGATTTCAGAGCATATTGGAAAGAAACAGCAGGAATTAAGCCGAAAGTTACTATGTGGGCTGTTCGTGCTGCAATCACAGGCAGAACATGCGGAGCTGACATGGTAGGAATTTTGGATATATTAGGTAAAGAAACAAGTTTATACAGAGCTAAAAAAGCCGTAAAACAAACTGTTGCTTAACATGTAAAATATAAATTACAATAAAAAAGACGGATTATAAAATCCGTCTTTTTTGTAAACAATTGTAAACAAATTAAAAAATATCCTAAAGAATCACACAATATGTACCGATTTACATGGTGTAAGCAATAATGAGGTACATTATGGATTTAAAATTTACAAACAACGGATTAGCAGAAGAAATTGATGCACTGAATCGTCTTGGCGAAGTTGTATTCGTATCAAAAGCAGCCGATGTTGAAGAAAAAGAATTTGATAATGTTGTTCAGATAATTGATGAAACAGGAAACGAAGTAAGCTGCACGATTGATAAGTTTATCGAAATTTTTGACAATCAGGGCTTAGAAGGATTTATTCTGTAAGAGAAAATAATATATGAAAAAGATTGAAGGCGGCCTTAAAACGGCTGCCTTTTTGTTTTTATAAAAATATTAAATAAAAGTTAATTTTATATGACTTTATCAAAAATAACGTTAAACTTATAATATAAATTATGGAGTTTAGTATATGTTAGATTTTGATAAGTTTACAAATTATTCTCAGGAAATTTTATCATCGGCAAGCAATTTGATGAGCTCTTATAAAAACTCACAAATTGAGCCGGAACACATTATGCTTGCAATGATTAAGGATAAAGGAATTATTAAAGATTACCTTGAAGATTTAAAACTTCTGAATCAAAATTTTATAAACAAAGTAGTTGAGCGTATCGAAAGTCTGCCAAAACTTTCAACTCCAGTTAATCCGCAGGGCATATATATGTCAACCGACACAGGCAGATTATTGGAACTTGCGATTGCAGAAAGTGAAAAAATTAAAGACCAATTCGTCGGAATAGAAGCAATTCTGCTTGCGATGACGAATCTTGAAAACTCCAATATAAAAACTTTACTTGATAATTTCGGAGTAAATTCATCAAAAATATTAAATGCAATGAAAAAAATAAGAGGTAATAAAAAAGTGGATAGTAAAAATGCAGAAGAAAATATGAAGGCACTTGAAAAATATTCAACCGATTTAACGGAAATGGCACGCAAAGGCAAGCTTGACCCTGTTATTGGCCGAGATGAAGAAGTCCGCAGAATTATGCAGGTTTTAAACCGCAGAACAAAAAATAATCCCGTTTTAATCGGAGAACCGGGTGTCGGTAAAACCGCTATCATTGAAGGACTTGCCCAAAGAATTGTCCGCGGGGATGTTCCCGAAAGTTTGAAAGACGTGAAACTCATTTCACTAGATTTGGGTGCACTGGTTGCAGGGGCAAAATACAGAGGAGAATTTGAAGAACGATTAAAAGCCGTACTGAAAGAAGTAGAAGATTCAAACGGTGAAATTGTAATGTTCATTGATGAACTTCATACTGTTGTCGGTGCAGGCGCAACAGAGGGTTCAATGGACGCCGGGAATTTACTGAAACCAATGCTTGCAAGAGGTGTTTTAAGAACAATCGGAGCAACGACAATCAATGAATACAGAAAATATATTGAAAAAGATCCCGCTTTGGAACGTCGTTTTCAGCCGGTACTTGTAGAAGAACCATCTGTAGAAGACACTATAAGTATTTTAAGAGGTTTAAAAGAAAAATATGAAGTTCACCACGGAATAAGAATTTTGGACAGTGCGATTGTGGAAGCCGCAAAATTATCTGACAGATACATAACCGACAGATTTTTACCCGATAAAGCAATAGATTTGATTGATGAAGCCGCAAGTTCACTGCGTATTCAAATCGATTCAATGCCGGAAGAAATCGATTCTATGACACGTCAGAAAATGCAGCTCGAAATTGAACGTGAAGCACTGAAAAAAGAAGAAAGCGAAGAATCGAAATCTAAAATTGAAGATATTAATAAAAAAGTATCTGATTTACAGAGTAAAATTGACGTACTTCAATCACAGTGGGAAAAAGAAAAATCTTCAATTACTTCCGAAACAGATATCAAAGATCAGATAAATCAGGTCAATAATCAGATTGAAGAAGCTGAACGTAATATGGATTTGCAGCGTGCAGCCGAATTAAAATACGGCAAATTGCTTGAACTTCAAAAGCAATTAAATGCGTATGAAAACAAAGAAAAAATTGAAAATAAATTATTAAAAGAAGAAGTTGAAGCATCAGATATTGACGAAGTTGTTTCAAAATGGACCGGAATCCCTGTTACAAAGCTTGTAGAATCCGAAATGGACAAACTTTTACATATGGAAGATGTTTTACATAAACGTCTTGTAGGACAAGAAGAAGCTGTAGATACGGTTTCTGATGCAATTCGCCGTGCAAGATCAGGACTGAAAGACCCTAAACGCCCTATCGGAACATTTTTATTCTTAGGGCCGACCGGTGTTGGGAAAACTGAACTTGCAAAATCATTAGCAGAATTTATGTTTAATGATGAAGATGCACTGATTCGAATTGATATGTCTGAATATATGGAAAAACACAATGTAGCACGATTAGTCGGAGCTCCTCCCGGATATGTCGGATACGAAGAAGGCGGACAACTGACAGAAGCCGTAAGACGTAAACCATATTCAGTCGTACTTTTTGATGAAATAGAAAAAGCCCACCCTGATGTATTTAATATAATGCTTCAGATTTTTGATGACGGACGATTAACAGATTCAAAAGGTAGAACGATTGATTTTAAAAATACTTTGATAATTATGACGAGTAATATCGGCAGCGATATTATTTTGGAAAACACTTTAAACTCAATGGTTTCACCTGAAAAATTCAATGATACAAAAGAACAAGTGCTTGAAGTCTTAAGACAAAAATTTAAACCTGAATTCCTTAACAGAATAGATGAAACAATTTTCTTTAAAGCATTGAATTTACAACAATTAAGTAAAATTGTAGATATTCAGATGGATTATTTGAGAAAGTTACTTAAAGATCAGGAATTAACTTTTGAGATTTCTGAAGATGCAAAAGAATTTTTGGCAACTCAGGGCTTCAATCCTGTATACGGTGCAAGACCACTCAAACGTGTAATTCGCCAAATGATTGAAAATCCATTGTCTAAAAAAATTCTTGCTCAGGAATTTGTCAAAGGAGATAATATAAAAATTGATATTAATAATGATGAAATTAGTTTCTCAAAATAATTATTAACTTTTATTTTTACAAATAACTCAGCAAAAAAATATTTTTCAGTTTTTATAGTATATATTAATAAAGGGTACATATGATTAATAATAATTTATATCATATCAGAGATCTTGCTATAAAATTGAATAATTCAATGCATCTGACAGCAGATGCATATAGTTCGCTCGAAAAAGAATATGCGAATTTTATGAGTGAAGTTGCTAAATCTCCTACACAAGGATATTTAATAAAACAACAATACCTTAATATCGAACACAAGCATAATGGGAATATGTATATAGAAAATTTAGAAAGAATCAAACAATCTCCATTGATCAATGCGATAAAAAGAGAAATTCAAGATAAAATAAATGAATTATATCCAAATACAAAAATTGTAAGAAAATATATAATACAAAACAAACGTATTTCTGTTGAATTTGTAAAAGAGAAAAAAGGATATAATATATTTGATAAATTTATTATGAATACGCAAAAACTAAAAGAAATATTATTTAAATAATATAAAATTTGTTTAAATATGTATAATTGTGCTAAAATCTTCTTATCAGAATTGATGAGGAGATTTTAGTTATGACAAAAACTGCAGTAAAAAGTGTAAAATTTGATCCGGGGTTTGCACAGCATACAACAATTTTATCTATAAACTTAGAATATATTTATTCAAAAATTAATTCATTTAAAAATTTCGGGCAAAAAAAATCAAGCTTTAAATTTAATTATAATCAAATTCAGAGAATGGTCGATAATAATATAGGTTTTTGCCTTGGAAGTATTCTTTGGGCAGTTTATATAAAATCACTCGGAGATTTGCCTATTGATGGAAATCCGTGCTTTGGAGACACTTTTGACAAAGATGAAACCTGCGGGGAAATTGATTTTTCAATTGAATATTATGAACAGCTGAAAAAAGATGCAAAATATTATCTTGGTCAAAACTATGAGATAAATCCTCTTGCAATTACAATTTTGAACTTATATAAAGAATTCCTGCTGGAAAATAAAAATTTTGTATCTACAAAGACAACAAACGATATTGTTTTACCTAAAGATATAAAAACACCTTCCGAAGCTGATTTGAGTAAAATTCATGAAAAAATTGAAGAAGTTATAAAATCAGGGAATTTACTTGAATTAACATCAGTATTTGGGCTTATCTATGGGAATTAGCTTGAGAGAAAAACTATATCAAATGTTCATCCTCGGACTTGAAGGCGGTGAATATGAATATGCCCTGCAGCAAGGCCTGGGAGGTGTTATATTCTTTTCAAAAGATATTCACTCCGAAAACCAATTTAAAGAATTGATTAAAAACATAAAAACAAAAAGCTTAATTCCGCCCTTCCTATCAATTGATCAGGAAGGCGGGAGAGTCGAACGAACAGAAAATATACATGGCGGCAAAAAATATTTATCTGCAAAATTCGCATTTGAAAAAGGGGAGGATTTTTTAGCCGAACAAACAAAACAAATTGCGCGTGAACTCAAATCATACGGGATAAATCTTAACTTTGCGCCATGCATAGATGTTAATACAAATCCTGACAATCCGATAATCGGAGAAAGAGCGTTTTCATCAAAGCCGGATGAAGTTATAAAGGGGGAAGAAATAGTATCGAAAATATACCGCGATAACGGAATTATTCCATGCGTTAAGCATTATCCCGGACATGGAGATGCAAATACCGACAGCCATTTGACTTTACCAAAAATAAATTTAACTCTTGAGCAAATGGAACAAACCCATATCAGACCATTTAAATATGCCATACAAAATAAAGCAGATACGATTATGGCTGCTCATTTGCATTGCACTTGCTTTGAACAGGACGAAATTCCGACTTCACTAAGCAAAAATGCTTTGTCATTTTTGAGAAATAATTTGGGATTTAACGGAGTAATAATTTCTGATGATATGATAATGAAAGGAGTTGCCAAATTCGGTCAGCTCGATGCCTGCATAATGGGAATTAAAGCGGGTTTAAACATGTTTATTTACAGAAATTCCGATACTTCAACCATTAATATGATTGAAGAATTATACAAAATCGCAAAAAATGATAACGAATTAAAAAACAAAATAGAAGATTCTTACAATCATATTTGTAAATTAAAAATGGAATATAAAATAATTTAGTATTATTTATTTTTTATCCTTGTAAACCAATCTTCAGGAAGTTTTTTATCTAATTTCATTTCCATAAAATCCGCATATTCAGGGTAATCTATTCTTTCTTTTGCTAGTTCTGAAATTGCAAAATCACATGAAGAATCATTTTTATTCATTTTATGAAATCCTAATTTTTCATAAAATAATGCGGCTTCTTTATATGCAACCAAAAATGCATCACTGAATCTGTCTTTTGAAGCTTTTAAAACTTTAGTCAATAGTTTTTTACCTATATTTTTACCCCTGTATGACGGCTTTACTGCAAGAGAATCAATATAAAGAGTATCATCATCCTTCAATACTCTGTTTAAATCCAAAGATCTGGTATACAATGCGCCCACCAAATGTTTTTTCTTATCTTTTATAAGTAAAACAGTTGTATCAGGTTGTTGAAAATATTTTTTATATGACTCTACACTCGAACTGATATAATCATCATAAACCCTTATATCTAAGGTAGATTTACGGCATTTTTCCCAAAACGGATGAGAAGAAGTGTTCGCAAAAATATCAAGAAAAAATTTCCCTATATCCTTATAAAATTTATCTGAATACGATTGCTTATAATCAATTTCCGAACAATACAAAAGACCTTTTGGACTTCGCATTGTAAATGGCTTTACGGGACACCTCAGGGACGAAAAAGATATTGAATTGTTAGTATTATTAACTTGCATGCTTCTGTATTAAAATTCAAACATATTTTTTTTTGCGAAAATTCTAATTCTTATGGTATACTAAACCTATAAAAAATAAAATTAAAAT
>CACXAK010000027.1 GCA_902765655.1 uncultured bacterium
AAGTATCCTGAACATCACGAGCAGGGTGATCTTTAGGGACATTCAACATATCAAAATTATAATATTCCGTTTCGACTTCCGGAGCGAACTGATCCTCCACCACACTAAAACCAAGCCCTCTGAATATTGAACAAATTTCTTCAGTTGTAGATGTCAATAAATGCGTGTGCCCTTTAGGGATAAATTGCCCCGGCATTGTAACATCAAGCCGTTCTTTTTGAAGCTTCTCGTTTAGTTCTTTTTCGTAGAACAATTTAAACTTATCCGCAATAGCATTTTCAAGCTTTTGAGTAATTTCATTTGCCAATGCCCCGACGACTTTTTTATCTTCAATAGAAAGATCTTTCAAGCCCTTTTTAATTTCATTAAATTCACCTTTACGGCTTAAATATTTATTTTTAATTTCTTCTAAGTCCTTTACACTTACGGCTTTATCAATATCGGCCGCTGCATCTGAATAAATTTTTTCTAACTGTTCTTTCATTTTTATTCCTCTGTTTATAAAATTTCATTATATTGTTTTTCGTATCCAATCGTGGTTTCAGGTCCGTGACCACAATATACGACTGTTTCATCAGGGAGTTTAAACAACTTTTCTTTAACACTGTTTTGTATTTGTTCAAAACTGCCTCCGACAAAATCCGTTCTGCCTACACTTCTTTTAAATAATGTATCTCCGCTGAAAAGTTTTCCGTCATTTGCCAGATAGCACATCCCGCCTTTTGTATGCCCCGGAGTTGAAATCGCAGTTAGTTCAATATCTCCGATTCCAAATGTATCACCATCTTTGACTATATTATTTACGCTTGTAACCTCCGGAATTTGGACTCCTCCAAGCATCATTGTCATTTGCGGAGCATAAGAAATTTGTTCTTTATCTTCTTGTGAAACATATATTTCTGAGCCAAATTCTTCATGAAATCGGTTGCAGCCCAAAATATGGTCAAAATGCCCATGAGTTAAGAGTATTTTTTTTAAATTTACTCCGAGTTTTTTAATTTCATTGATATAATCATCATCAGGACTTGAGCAATCAATCAAAATTGCATCATTTGTTTCTTTATCAATAAGCAAATAATTATTAGCATCAATAGGGCCTTGCACAAAAGTCAGCATTTCAACCATTTAATCAAGACCTCTTACAAGTTTAAATATTTTATTGCAAATCTCAAATAACTCTTTTGCATCTTTAAGAGCGACCATATTAGCTCCGTCACAAAGGGCTTTATCCGGGTCAGGATGAATTTCGAAGAACAAAACATCGGCACCTGCTGCCATTGCGGATTTAGCAAGAGTCGGAACGAATCTTCTGTCACCACCTGAGCTTGTACCGTTTGCTCCGGGAAGTTGGACACTGTGAGTCGCATCAAATACAACAGGATAGCCAAATTCTTTCATAATCGGAATCCCACGGAAATCTACAACCAGATTGTTATAGCCAAATGTTGTTCCTCTGTCAGTTACCATAATGTTTTTATTACCCGAATCTTCAACTTTTTTAATCAATGATTTCATTTGTTCGGGAGCAAGAAACTGTCCTTTTTTGATATTGATTATTTTATTAGTTTTACCGGCAGCAACCAGCAAATCAGTTTGTCTGCACAAAAATGCGGGGATCTGAATAATATCGGCAACTTTTGCTACTTCAAATGCCTGATCCGGAGTATGAATATCCGTAACTATCGGTAAATCATATTTTTCTTTAACCTCTCTAAGCATTTCAAGTCCCTTTTTCATCCCCGGACCTCTGTATGAAGTCAAAGATGAACGGTTAGCTTTGTCAAAAGAGGATTTAAATATAAAATTTATATCCAATTCCTTTGTAATTTCTTTTAATCCTTGTGCGGTTTCATTTAAAATTTCCTGACTTTCAATTGCACAAGGCCCTGCAAGGATAGTCAATTTATCCCCGCCAATTTCAAAATCCCTAAGTTTAATTCTCTCTGTACTCATACCAAAATTATAAGAAAAACGCATTAAAAATACAAGGATTAAAACAAACTCTGCTGATTAGAATTTACTGTTTTATATCCTAAATGTCTGTATGTTTCAGGGGTAACTTTACGGCCTCTTGGAGTTCGCTGCAAAAGTCCGCATTGTAGCAAATACGGTTCACAAACATCTTCTAATGTCCTTGAATCTTCTCCTATTGCAGCAGCAATTGTTTCAATTCCGACAGGCCCGCCGTCATATTTTTCAATAATAAGTTTTAATAAATTTCTGTCTGTATTATCAAGTCCGAATTCATCAATTTCCAATATATCAAGAGATTTATTTGCAATATCTTCCGTAATTTTTCCGTCATTTTTTACTATGGCATAATCGCTTACACGTTTTATTAAGCGGTTAGCAATACGAGGAGTCCCGCGTGAGCGTTTTGCGATGGCATGCGCAGATTTTTCATCAATTTCAATATCAAGTAAACCTGCAGTGCGTTTTATAACTTTTGACAATTCTTCTTCGGTATAAAATTCAAGCCGGTGAACAATTCCAAATCTGTCTCTTAACGGGCTTGATAACTCTCCGGCTTTTGTTGTAGCCCCAATAAGCGTAAATTTCGGAAGAGGAATACGCAAAGTTTTTACGGTCTGAGATTTTCCCGTTGTCATATCAAGATAAAAATCTTCCATTGCGGGATATAAAATTTCTTCTGCAACCTTATTTAAGCGATGAATTTCATCTATGAACAGTATTTGATTTTCTTCCAAAGACATCAAAATTCCTATGATATCTCTCGGCCTTTCAAGTGCGGGCGCTGAAGTAATTTTAACTGGCACGTTCATTTCATTTGCGATAACACCGGCAAGAGTCGTTTTCCCAAGCCCCGGAGGCCCGTAAAACAGCAAATGATCAAGTGCCTTTTCACGTTTTTTTGCTGCCTCTATTGTAATTTTTAAATGCTTCAATAAATTCGACTGACCGATATATGAATTAAAATCTGTCGGACGAATACTGTTTTCAAAAAAACGATCATTATCATTTTCATCAGGCTTTACAACAGGATTTTTCTTTTCCTGATGTTTTGTATTTAAAAAATCATTATCATCTGCAATTATACTCAAGATATTACTCCCTTGAAAGAATAATAGCACAAGTTTATTGATACATCAAATTGACAAAAATCAAAAAATCATATAAATTTATAATGATAATTGGAGGTAAATATGGAAGAAAAACAATTTAACACGGAATGGTTGGCAACATTTTTATTTTGCTTATTTTTAGGAACTTTTGGTGCTCACCGTTTTTGGACAGGTAAAAAAGGTTCAGGCTGGGCTATGCTTTTAATTACGGTACTTACAGGATGGATGTTTGGTCTTGGATTTTTTATTACAGGTATTTGGGCATTGGTTGATTTAATTTTAATCGCATGTGCAAAATTCCCCGGCAAAGACGGTCAACCAATTCCTTGGATGATTTAAAAAATTATCAAAAAAAGAACCGACTTTGAAAGTCGGTTCTTTTTGTATTGATTAACGTTTTGAGAATTGGAATCTCTTACGAGCTCTTTTTCTACCGTATTTCTTACGTTCTTTAACTCTCGGATCTCTTGTTAACAATCCTTCAACTTTAAGAACGTTTCTGAATTCTTCATTTGCTTTAACCAAAGCTCTTGAAATACCGTGTTTAATAGCTCCGCATTGAGCTACAACACCACCGCCGACTGCCTTAACTCTTACATCATATCTGTCCTGAGTTTCAGTCAAAACTAACGGTCTGTAAACTAACATTTCGATAGCCGGTCTGTTGCCAATGTAATTTTTCAATGTTTTGCCGTTTACAAAGATTCTGCCTGAACCTTTCACCAATTTAACAACAGCGATGGAGGTCTTTCTTCTGCCTGTAGCCATTATAATATCTTTATCTGCCATTATTTAGCCTCCTTTTCAAGTACAATTGGTTTTTGAGCAGCATGTGGATGTTCAGAACCAACGTAAACTTTTAATTTGTTGAATTGTTCAGCACCCAAAGTATTGTGTTGCAACATACCGCGAACAGCATGTTCAATAACAATTCTCGGGTCTTTTTCCATAACTTCTTTGAAAGAAGCTGTTTTTAAACCACCCGGATAACCTGTGTGATGTAAATAAATTTTATCAGTTTCCTTTTTACCTGAAACTACAACTTTGTCAGCATTGATAACGATAACGAAATCACCTGTATCAACGTTTGGAGTGTATTCAGGTTTATTTTTACCTCTCAAAATATCAGCAACACGAACTGCAAGACGACCTAAAATTTCGCCTTCAGCGTCGATTACATACCATTTCCTTTCTACTTCAAGAGGTTTTGCTGAATATGTTTTCATATTGCATTTTCTCCATTATTTTCTAGTAAGTTACTTCAATTAATGTCAATCCGTATGGACTAACAGTCTGCCCCGCCTTGCGACGGTCGCATGCTTCTAAAACTTCAAGCATGTGCTCGGGTTTTAGATTATGTCCTTCTATTTCTAAAAGGGTACCGACAATTGTTCTTACCATATTGTATAAAAACCTGTTTCCCACAATATCAATAATCACTCTGTCGCCAAGTTTTTGAACTTTAGCGCTTTCTATAAAACAAACTTTGCTTGGGTTTAGCGTTCCGGAGCTTTTAAAACTTGAAAAATCGTGTTCTCCCAGCAGATAATTTAAAGATTTCTGCATCCTTTCTTCATCTGTCTGAAACTTCACTCTCATTAAATCACCGTCAAAAGCATTTTTACATCTCCGATTTATAAATTCAAATCTGTAATGACGCCTTTTAGCGCTTTTTTGAGCATGAAAACGATTGTCCACCTGCCTTAAATCACTGACTGAAATATCATCAGGAAGAATTTCATTTAATTGATAGACAAATTTTGAAGCAACAATATCCTTGTCAGTATCAAAATGAACAACTTGCCCTAACGAGTTTACACCTTTGTCAGTTCTTCCGGAAAAGACTGTTTTAAACTGTCGGTTTATATTTTCGGTATCACCGAATATCAATGTACTAATTGCTTTTTCAAGTTCACCCTGTATAGTTGGTTCAATTTCTGCACCTTTGGGGTTTTCCTTACATTTACCCCTAAACTGAATTTGGCTTCCTGCATAATTTTTGCCAATATACTGAACTTTTAAAGCATATCGCATTCTGCTATTACACCAATTGAATCAGTGCCATTTCAGAAGCATCACCACGTCTTGGTGGTAAGTGGTAAATTCTTGTGTATCCGCCTTTTTGTTCAGCGTATTTTTTACCGATGACTACAAATAACTTTCTCAAAACAGTTTGAGGAGTTTTCTTTACTTCATCGGTGAATTTACCGTCAGCAGGAACTTCAACGTATGCTTTTTTCTTAACATCATATGCCATGAAGTCACCTGTTTCTTTGTTATAGATGTACTTTGCAGCGTTACGAATCGAATTCAAATCGCCTTTTTTAGCCAAAGTGATAATTTTTTCCGCATATGGTTTTAATGCTTTCGCACGAGCCAATGTAGTTGTAATTTCACCATGAACAAATAGTTCGGTAGCTAATGAACGCAACAAAGCTTTTCTTTGATCTTGCGCTTTACCTAGCGTATTTTTCTTAGTTTGGTGTCTCATTGTTTTTTCCCTTTATATTACTTTAAGTTACTAAGTTACTAAGTTATTACTAAGGCCCTAAGTTCGTTAACATTTTGTCCTTTTGCTTGACACCAACTACACTCTTTAAATTCTTAGTGTCTTAGTGCCTTACTGCCTTAGTATCTTTTATCCGATTAAATCTTCTTCTTCGACAGGATTTGGAGCCAAATCAAGACCGAAGTGATGTAATCTTTCAATTACTTCGTCTGAAGATTTTTTACCGAAGTTTTTGATATTTAATAAATCATGTTCTGATTTTTTCAAAAGTTCGGACATTGAATTGATACTTGCACGTTTCAAGCAATTGTATGCTCTGACTGAAAGTTCCAATTCTTCTATTGTCATTTTTGGTTCATCTTCAACAACTTCAACTTCTTCTTCCATTACAGGGATTGAAGCAACCGCAGGTTGTCCTGTGATTGAGGCGATTTGCATGAAGTGTTCAATAAGAAGATTTGCTGCCTGGCTCAATGCATTTTGAACATCAACTGAACCGTTTGACCAAATTTCAAGAGTCAATTTATCATAGTCTAATGAATCGCCTACACGAGTGCTTTCTACGTTATAACTAACTCTTTTGATTGGCATAAATGTTGCATCAATTGGTAATACGTCGATTGAATCACCTTTAACATCTCTTGGTACGTCATGAGCAACATAACCTTTACCTGATTCAACAATTACATCTGCGTGGAATGAACCGCCATCTGCAACTGTACAAATCAACCAGTCAGGGTTAACAACCTTTACTCCTGAAGGCAATTGAATATCGCTTGCCAATACAGGACCAGGTTTGTCAACATCTATTCTCAAGTGTTGAGCTTCTTTGGAATCTGTTTTTACAACTAATCCTTTTAGGTTCAAAATAACGTCAATTACATCTTCCAATACACCCGGAATTGCAGTGTATTCGTGAGTAATACTTTCGATTCTGGTACTTGTTACGGCTGTACCTTCTAAACTTGATAACAATACACGTCTTAAAGCGTTACCAATAGTAGTACCAAAGCCCCTTTCCAATGGCTCAATCACGAATTTACCGTATTGTGAACCGTCTGAATTTGTTGCTGTATCAACACATTTAATTTTTAATTCCATTATTTTAATCTCCTAGTTTTAATCTACTACGTGTTTTGTAAGTCTTTTACTTACTTTTAGCTATTTATTATTTAGAGTAGTATTCGATTACGAGTTGTTCCTTAAGTTCAGGATCTAACTCTTCTCTTTCAGGAATTCTGTCAAAAGTGATTTTGAATTCTGATTTATCAATTGTCATCCAAGCCGGAGCGCATGCCAAATCTATTGAATCCATAACACCCTGAACAAATTTTGAACTTCTTGATTTTACGGTAATAACATCGCCTGCTTTCACTAAATAAGAAGGGATGTCAACTTTCTTTCCGTTTACAAGAACGTGTCCATGGTTAACAATTTGTCTTGTTTGTTTACGGGTAATACCAAAGCCCGCTCTGAACAAGATGTTATCAAGTCTTGATTCCAATAATTGTAAAAGAATCGTACCTGTAACGCCTTTTCTTCTTGCAGCTTCTTTGTAATATTTTGCAAATTGTTTTTCACTAACTAAATAAGTTAATCTGATTTTTTGTTTTTCTTTTAAGTGAAGAGCATATTCAGAAAGTTTTTTTCTTGCAGCACCATGCTGACCTGATGCGGTTTGACGCATAGAAGATGTCAACTTTCTGTTTGATAAGTCTTTTACTCCGTAGTTACGGAATAATTTTTCACTTGGTCCGGTATATCTTGCCATTATTTTCTCCTTTTCTTTTTGCGGGGCTTCTATGGTTTGGGGATGGACTAAATCCTCAAGCCCCCGCCGTTTGTTAAGTTACTAAGATACTAAGGCACTAAGGCAATAAGAAATTTAACTAAGTTCCTAGTGCCTTAATGCCCTAGCAACATAGTGCCTTTGTTATACTCTACGTTTTTTAGGAGGTCTGCACCCGTTGTGAGGAATAGGTGTAACATCCTTGATTAAAGTGATTTCCAAACCTGCCGCCTGAATTGCTCTGATAGCAGTTTCTCTACCTGAGCCCGGCCCTTTGATATGAACTTCTACCTTTTTCATACCTTGGTCGATTGATTTTTTTGCTACCATTTCAGCTGCTGACTGAGCTGCGAACGGTGTTCCTTTTCTGGCACCTTTGAAGCCCGATGCTCCGGCTGTTGCCCAAGCAATAGCATTACCCTGAGTGTCAGTAGAAGTTACGATTGTATTATTGAAAGTTGACTGAATATGTACAACTCCCTGTAATACATTCTTCTTTTCTTTTTTCTTTGTAGTTCTTGGTCTTGCCATTTTTCTTTCCTTTATATTAATTTAATTCTTACTTTTTACCTGCGATTGCAGCGCCTTTTTTACCACGCTGAGTTCTTGCATTAGTTTTTGTTCTTTGTCCTCTGCAAGGAAGTTTACGTTTGTGGCGAAGTCCTCTGTATGAACCGATTTCCTGCAAACGTTTGATATTCATTGCAACATCACGTCTCAAATCCCCTTCAATATGGTAATTTGAAAGTTCGTTACGAAGTTCTTTGATATCTTCTTCTGTTAAATTATCTGTTCTTAAATCAGGTGAAATACCTGTTGCTGCTAAGATTTTCTTAGCACGAGTAGGCCCGATACCGTAAATGTATGTAAGAGCTACTTCCATTCTTTTGTTACGAGGTAAATCTACCCCTACTAATCTTGCCATTTTGTTTTCTCCTTTTCTTGGCTTTGTGCGGCGGAACCACATATTCTGAATTATACGCTGCTCTGCTTTTTCGCACCCGGTTGTTAGATTTTTTTAGATAAGAGGCTTAAATACTTCCTCTCCAATCGCTGTTACGCGCGATTTCCGTTTGCGACTATCCCTGACGTTGTTTGTGTTTTGGGTTTTCGCAAATTACGGCAATTCTGCCTTTTCTTTTAATGCATTTGCATTTGTCGCAAATTTTCTTTACTGATGATCTTACTTTCATTTTTCTTTTCCTTTATATATAAGTGTTCGTGAGATTCTATTTTAATCTGAATGTGATACGGCCTTTGGTCAAATCATAAGGGGTCATTTCAACTCTTACTTTGTCACCCGGCAGTATTCTGATAAAGTTTTTTCTTATTTTCCCTGAAATATGAGCCAATATCTCATGGTCATTTTCAAGTTTGACTTTGAACATCGCATTAGGCATGGATTCAATAATCGTACCTACGAATTCTATTACATCTTTTGCCATATATACCTCTTTTTCGGCTGTAATTTACACAATTGCGCATAATAATTGTGAGTATAACAATAATACTTGCTGAATTTTTTAAAGCAAGGGGCAAAATCCAATATTTTGAGCAGTTTTAACATGTTTTAACATCATTGTTTTTATAAAAATAGCACACAACTGCAATTTAAAAGAATTGGCCTTTATTCATATTTAAATACATTTTATACAACTTTGTAAATTTTTATTAAGATAAATTATTGTGTAAATCATTAATAAAACATGTATTTTGAAAAAACACTTGATTATGGTACAATTTACACATGAGCAATAGCATTAATAGTGTCACGATTAAAAGAATGAGCCCTGAAGATATTGACGGGGTTATTGAAATAGAGGCAAAAGCATACGGACCTCATCATTGGTCTAAAGATTCATTCTTACAAGAATTGAATAACGAACTTGCATGGTACTATTCGCTTTTTGATGAAAAAGGTAAACTTGCTGCTTACGCAGGGACATGGCATATTCTTGAAGAAGCACATATTACAAATATTGCTGTAGACTCCGATTACAGACGCAGAGGGTATGGGGAAGCCTTATTAAAACATATTCTTGACGACTGTTACAAAGAAATGATTAAATATCTGACTTTAGAAGTTCGCGTCAGCAACAAAGCTGCAATCGGACTATATAAAAAATATGGTTTCACTTCATTTGGTATCAGAAAAAAGTATTACCAGGATAATGATGAAGATGCCATGATTATGTGGACAAAAAACATTTTTTATGATGAGTTCAAAATTCTGTTTGAGCAAAAAAGTAAACAACTTGAGGAGAAAATACTTATAAATGTCTGAAGAAGTACTTATTCCTAAAATGAAACGCCTCGATAAGAAGGGCGAGAGCATAAAAATTCCAGTAAATAATTTTATGCTTGGAATATTATGCACTTTGCTTTTAATAGGGGCAACATTCATTGATGTAGATATTAAGCACTATATAATTCCGGCCGGATTCAGTTTTAGCAAACATTTTGCATATGACGATTTCATTTACAGCTTTAGCATTATTCCCCAAATTCCGGTACTTATGCTTATTTGTTCAGCTTTGGGACGAAGACTTGCAACTACATGTGCTTGTTTATACGTCGCTGTGGGGTTGTTTATATTACCTGTATTTGCATTAGGCGGCGGGATAACATATATTGCCGAATACAGTTTTGGCTACGTTATTGCATTTATATTGGGAGTTTTTATTGCAGGGACCCTTCTTAACAAAAAATATTCATTTTTAAACATGATACTTGCAACCATACTTGGGGTGACAGCAATACACATCTGCGGAATAGCATATATGGTTTTGCTTGCTTTAATTAAAGGGGAGGGATCAGTATTCATACAATCATGGATAAGCGCTCAAAGCGGCTTAAAAGTGTTATATGATATGATTTTAGGATTCATTGGCATACTAATTGGTAAATATATTCATGAATTTTTAAAATTTATATCTGATTAATATTTGATAGATATTGGAAAATATGATAATATGAATATATAATAGCTGGGAGGGCTTATGGATTTTAGAGAAATTTTTACGGATATACCTGTTTTAATAGTAATCTTCACGTTTATATTATCAATTCTGTATTGCATAATCCAATATATCAAAGTAAATATAAATTTAAGAAAAATTATCAATTTTATTTCGACATTTAAGAAAAACGATTTAAATTTTCGATTTAAAGAACTTGATGGTTGTATGATGTCTAATCCTTACATATCGGTTACTTGGATTGAATTTAAAAATACTTTGGTTTTTTCGGAATCAGTCGCATTGAAAGAAGGAGAAGAGTATCAATATCAGGATG
>CACXAK010000028.1 GCA_902765655.1 uncultured bacterium
CGGAGCATTTAATTCATTAACTGAAAATACTGCCCTTGAAACAGCTAAAAAAGTTGACCAAAAAATTGCCGCAGGAGAAGATTTACCGCTTCTTGCAGGAATTCCGCTGGCTTTGAAAGACAATATGAATTTAATCGGCTCTAAAACCACTGCGTCCTCTAAAATTTTAGAAAATTTTGTATCTCCTTTTAATGCTACTGTTACCGAAAAATTATTAAATAATCTTGTTCCCATTATTGGGAAAGCAAATCTTGACGAATTTGCTATGGGGTCATCTAATGAAAATTCCGCTTTCAAAAAAGTTCACAATCCATGGGATTTGAATAAAGTACCGGGTGGCTCCTCAGGCGGAAGTGCGGCAAGTGTATCTTCCTGCGAAGCAACTCTTGCTCTCGGCTCTGATACTGGCGGTTCTATAAGACTCCCTGCATCATTTTGCGGTATTGTCGGAATGAAACCAACTTACGGAAGAGTTTCCCGTTACGGTTTAATCGCTTTTGCATCTTCTCTTCCTCCTTGAAGTTATCTCAGGACACGATCCTAAAGATTCAACATCTCTCAACATGCCTGTTGAGCATTATGCAGATTCTCTAAATAATGACATACGAGGGAAAAAAGTAGGGGTCATAAAAGAACTCATGGGTGAAGGTAATTCCCCAGAAGTTGCAAAAGCAATTGAAAATGCCATAGATACATACAAAAAACTAGGCTGCGAAGTTAAAGAAATTTCACTCAAAAATATTAAATACTCTATTGGTATTTACTACATTCTTGCAACTGCTGAATGTTCGTCTAACCTCGCAAGGTTTGACGGGGTCAGATACGGGTACAGAACTCCTAACCCAAGTAATCTGATGGAATTATACACCAAATCAAGAGCCGAAGGGTTCGGACCTGAAGTTAAAAGACGTATTATGCTTGGAACTTATGCACTGTCTGCAGGGTATTATGATGCATACTACAAAAAAGCACAACAAATGAGAGCTTTGGTTACTCAGGATTTTGTTAATGCTTTCAAAGAAGTGGATGTACTTATTTCTCCAACCTGTCCGAATACCGCATTTGAGCTCGGAGCAAAGGCATCTGATCCGTTAGCAATGTACTTAACAGATATTGCGACAATCGGTTGTAATTTGGCAGGTATTCCGGGGATCAGCGTTCCTGCCGGATTTGACAATTCAGGGATGCCGATTGGTTTACAAATCCTTGCGCCGCAATTTGAAGAAGCAAAATTATTCAACTTTGCTTACAAATTCGAACAGGCAAATGAGTTTTATACTAAAATTGCAAATATTTATAGCAATAGGCGGAGTAGGAATGAGCGGTTTGGCAAAATATCTTTTGCAAAACGGTTATGAAGTTTCCGGTTCGGATATTAACGACAGTAAATATGTAAAAAGCGTTCGGGACTTGGGCGCAAAGGTTTATATCGGGCATAATGAAGATAATTTGCCTGATAATTGCATTGTCGTTGCCAGCACAGCAATACGTGAATTTAACCCTGAAATGCAAAAAGCAAAGCGTCTTGGTTTACCTATTTGGCACCGTTCAGATTTACTTGCCGAAATTTCAAGAGGGGAAGAATATTTTATCGGATACTCAGGAACTCACGGCAAAACAACAACCTCCGGGCTTTGTTCTTATGTACTTGAAAAAGCCGGCTTAAAACCATCTTACGTTGTCGGGGGAATTATCCCTGAAATCAACACCAACGCCAATTGCGCACACGAAAAATATTTTATAGCTGAACTTGATGAAAGTGACGGAACTATTGTAAAATATTCGCCAAATCTTGTTGTAGTAAACAATTTAGAGCCGGATCATCTGGATTTTTATAAAAACGGCTTAGAATCAATCCTTGAAACCTTTGAAACTTTTATTTCCAATATGAGAGAAAACGGTATTATCCTTGCCAATATGGATAATGAAGGGGTAAAACGACTTGTTAAATATTTCTCGGTTCACGAACTTGCACATAATGCTAAATTTGTGACTTTTTCTATTGGCGGAAATACGGATTATTGTGCAAAAAATATTGTTTACGGGGAAGATTACACAACATTTGATATTTTCTATAAGGGTGAATTCCAAACAAATTTAAAAATTTGGTTAAAAGGTGTCCATAATGTTTATAATTCACTCGCAGTCTGGGCAAGTCTGCACTTATCAAATATTGATATGAATTTAGTAAATCCGCATTTTGCAACATTTACGGGAATGGGCAGACGTTTTCAAAAAGTCGGAGAATTTAACGGAATCTCTGTTTATGATGATTACGCACATCATCCGACTGAAATCAAAGCTACACTGTCTTGCTCAAAGTCTTTCAAAGATAAGCGTATAATTGCAGTATTTCAGCCTCACAGATTTTCACGTTTGCAGAATCTCTGGAACGAGTTTATGGAAGCATTTGACGGTATTGATGAACTTATCGTAACTGATGTTTATGCCGCAAGCGAAGATGAAATTGTCGGAGTAAATTCACAGGCATTTGTAAATGAATTTAAAGAAAAATCAGACATCCCATGCCGGCATATTTCAGGCAGTATTGAAGAAGTTGCAAAAGAATTATATAAAGACCTTAAGCCAAACGATATTATAATCGGTTTAGGAGCCGGAACCATCACAAAACTCGGTCCTGAATTACTGAAATTAAACGAAAAAGCAAAAATATAATCTGTTAAAATTATTATTGTTATTGTAATTGAATTATAATTAAATTTCGGTTTAATTGCTCTTCAAGAGGAAGTGTATATTCAATAATATCAATAATTTTTGCATTATATTTTTTTAGAATTTTTTGTGCCTTATCGATTTCTTCCTGTGCTTTTTTTGATTTAAATGCGACAAAATAACCGCCTTTCTTGTCACAACATCAAATTCACCGTTTGTATTCTCAACACGGGCGCAAATCGGAGTCAGATTTTCAAGATTTAATTTTTCTTTTAAATTTTGAACGGCACGAATTTTCTTACCAATACTATCAATTGCCGTGATTTTTATCTGCGGATATTTTATTGCAAGCGGAACAGACGGGAATCCGCCACCTGTACCTATATCAAGCAAATTTTCAGGCACGTCGTATTTATCAAAAAATTTTTCTAAGCTCAGCGAATCGCAAATATGTTTTTCCCACAAAAATTTTTCATCATTTTTGGAAATAAGATTTACTTTATGATTTTCTTCAATAAAAAACTGTGAATATTTTTCAAAATCCTGTTTATTTATCATATTTTTCCCGTAACTTTTCAAATTGATCATGCGATACAAATTTTTTCAGATATTCGATTTTAGATTCAAATTTTTCGGAATTATCTTTTGACATAGAAGTTTTTGCAGTATTTTTTGCAATCACAAAATACTTAAAAGCATTTTCAAAATCTTTTCTCAGAAGATAAAAATTTCCGATTTCTAATGCAGCATCTGCAATATAATACGGTTCACTCAGTTGTTTTGCATAATTTAGCGCATTATTCAAATATTCAAGCGATTTTACACTGTCTTTTGGCGCGAAAATCTCTGATAAATGACGACTGCTTGAATAAAGACCATTATAATTATTCATCTGTTTATCAATTTCGATACTTTTTTCATAATATTTTATTGCAAAATCCGTATTTCCTGTTTCATCATAAAGTTCGGCAAGATTTGCCATAGCTCTTGAAAGATAGTTATTATCTTTTTTAATTTCGATACATTTTTTGTAATAATAAGCCGCAGCTTTAATATCGTCTTTTTCATCATATACACCGGCAAAACGATAATACAACTGCGCAAGGACAGATTTATCCGTATCTTCATCAACAAGTTTTACGGATTTTTGATAATACACAAATTCTTCATTCAAATTACCTGAAATTTTTGCAAGTGACAAATATACCTTTATACGCAACTCATTTGGCAAGTCTTTTTTGTCAAGTTCATTGAGAAGATATTTTGCATTGTCCTGCTTGTATGAATCAAAATATATATTTGCCATATCAAGTTGAACTTCCCATGCTTTTTCTTCTTCAGATATATTGAAATAGTAATCCTGTAATTTTGTATAATATTCAAGCGCATTATGCAAATCCGACAATTTCTTATATGAATGAGCCAATCTTTGATAAATTGTAGGCAAAAATGCATCAAAATTATCATCATCTTGTTTATTCAATGCGCTTTGATACAGCATAACGGCATGTTTATAGTTATATTTAATTTCTTCTTGTTTTGCCGCATTCATAATATCTGTGAGTGTCATTTTAGAACCGCTCAGAGCAACTTCTTTATTTTCAACAGTTTCCTGAATGAAATTATTTATAGAATCCGCAATTCCCTCTAATACCGATTCGTCATCAAAGATAAAATTAATCTTTTCAATTTTTTCTTCTTTTGTTTCTTCTTTGATTGATGCAGAAATTTGTACAGGTATATTTTCCTGTTGTTTAGGAGTAATTGGCTGAACAAATTGTGCCATATTTGGAACAGTTCCCTGAATCTGGGGCTTTTTAGGAATAAATAACAAATGATAATCAATTTCGTTCCTCATAGTTTGGCGTGACAATCTCAAATCTCGTTCAAGCGGCTTTAGAGGAAGCTGTGTTTCATATAACTCAACACAAGCTCTGTGTAGTTTTACCATAACACTTTGCTGAATTTGCTGTTCAATTATTTCTCTGTAAAAATCTTTTAAATACAAACTCTCGCCATCCACATTCAAAAGATAATTCTGAACAAAGAAATATATTCTCTCCTGATTGAAAAGATGTAATGATTTTATCAAATTTACATGAATAGGAATCCGCATCACTGCCAAAAGACGAAACAGATGTAAACTTACAGGATCAATAAGCATAAGTGCTTCTTTGCGGATAAATTCCGAAAATGTCATTGCACTTTTTGAATATGCCTCTAACAATTTAACCAAGCTGTATTGCCTTAATTTCATTATTCTTACAGCCAAATTTACATTGTTATAATATCCTTTTGTTTGCTTATATAATTCATTTGAAATAGGACCTATATTCTTTATATCATTATCTTTGAGATATTTTTCAAAAATTTCTTTTGAAAAAGCCAAAATTGACGCCCTGTCATAATCAATATTATTAAATTCTTCATTATCAAACACTCTTGAAGATAATATAATTTTTACATTGTCAAACTTTTCAAGATGCTCTATAAAATTCAAAATATCTTTTCTGTTCTCTTTTAAAATAGTTTGAAAAGAATGTAAAACAACCAGTACAGGATTTTTTACCGCATTAAAATATGAATTTATTTTTTGAGTAAAATTATCAACTTTTGCTTTTGGGAGTGTAATAGTTCCCTTTATTGCATAATTTCTGAAAGTTTCAAAAAATGACAAAAGCATATCATCAAGAATTGTTGTTTCAAGACACATATATTTAATCAAAACAACATTTTCATTCAGATAAGAATTTACATAACCTAAAATTTCGCCTTTACCTGATCCTGCAACGCCATTTATAAGCATAAGTTTTTTATCGTTCTGTAAAAAATCACAGATTTGTTCTATCTGCTTTTCGTTATTACTGATTAAATACGGATTATACACAGAATCTAAAGCTGAATCTTTTATATTAATTTTTTGATTTAAAAACTTGGTATTCATTTTTCCGACTTACTGCCTTAGTGCCTTAATATCTTATTGCCTTTTAGTTAACTCTGTTTCTGCCATTTTCCTTTGCATGATATAATCTTTTATCTGCGGATTCTATTATTTTTGCCGGCTCAGTACCATCATTTGCACCATATGTGGAAACTCCTAAACTTATTGTTACTTTGCTTTCTCTGTTGTTACTGAGTTTAAAAGTTTGAGATGCTACTATATCACACAATTTTTGAGCTATTGCAACCGCTTCATCTTCTTTTGCATTAGGAAGGATTATGCTCATTTCTTCTCCGCCGTAACGACAAACTATATCACTTGAACGAACATTTTTCTTTAATATAAATGCTACTTGTCTTAAAACAGCATCTCCTGACTGATGACCGAAATTATCATTAAATTTTTTGAAAAAGTCTATATCAAGAATTATTAATGAAAACACATTGTCATAACGCTTTGCATTAGCGCAAAACATTTGCATTTGTTCCTGAAAATATCTGTGATTATAGAGTTCTGTCAGACCATCGGTCGTTGCAAGTTTGTACTGTTTATCAAAATCTCTTGATTTTATTAAATACTTTGCAATTACCGTCAAAATAAATGCTATTATCGTAAACGCAATAGGTGAAATAATTTCAAGCCACAAATTTTGATGAATCATTAAATAATAACTCAAAATTACATAAGCAAAATATATTGTAATTGTTAATCCCAAAATTACAGGCATAGAATCTATTGCCAAAACAATTGCAATTATTAACAATACTAAAATTATTGTTATAATTGCATTTGTAACAGGGGTTGTTTTTTTAATTAAATTATTATCCAAAAGATTATTAACATAAGTAGTTTGGACTTCAACTCCCGGATATACTCTGTCAACAGGAACAGTTTTTATATCAGAAAGACTTGAGACCGTTGCGCCGAAATATACTATTTTGTCATTAAAATCAAAATTATATTTTTTATCTCCCTCCATAGCCAATATCAATTGATACAAAGGTATATGTTCAAAAGTTCCGGTCTGTCCGTACCAATTTAAAGTTACAGAGCCATCCTTGTTAACAGGAATTTTTTTATCACCTAAAATTAATTCGCTGTTTTCGTTAATTTCAAATTCTTTTTTATCGGCCAATCCGAGCGAATCAAGGGCAACCTTAAATGCCAGCTGAGGGTAATATTTACCGTTATAATTTAAAAATAACGGCATTTGCCTTAAGACTCCGTCATCTCCTCTGAGGACATTTATCATTCCGATATTTTGAGTATTATTTAAAATTCCGTCTAATATACTTCTGCAATTTGTAAATTTATAATATTTAGTATCTACTTTTTTTGATTTATTGTTAATTTTTACCTCTAATTTATCAGGAAGAATCGCAGGTTTTCTGACATCTTTTTCCTGATTATCAAGATTCATCGCGGTGTAAACATTATTATATTTTTTAAATATATCAGTTAATGCGTTATCGGAATTTTTGCCACTTTTCATTGATTTTACAAACATCAAATCAAAAGCAATACTTTTGGGAGATTGTGACTCAATATAATCGGTCAGTTTAGCATAAATACTTCTGTCAATCGGCCATTCTCCATATTTTTCAAGAATATACTCATAACTCGCATCATCAATTGCCACTATAACAATATTTTCATTATGATTTCTTAAGCCGACTGACGATATATAGTTTTGTCTTATATCAAAACTGCTGTTCTCCATGGACGAAATAAAAGTTTTGTAATTTCCGTTTTTCAACCCAAAGATAATCAAAAAACCAAGAATCAAAATCCATATAATATATAAAAATTTTTTAAACATATTATTCCTGCTCACTTTTGAAAGTCAGACAGTATTTTTAACGCTGACAATACTATTCTGCACTTTCAGTATAATTTATTGCAGGGAAATTGACAAGAATATTTTTAAAAACAAACTTTTGCTCAAGAATTTTATTGTGAATTTTCAAAATTTCCGTATTATAAGTTAATTCATCGGGATTTTTTAAATATCCCAAAAGACATTCTTCATTAATATTCATATCTCTTCCTACAAAATGTGCGACGACATTTTCATTATGACAAATTTTGCATTATAAAAAATCAACTTTTTAATATAATTTGAGTGAATTTATCTAGTACAATCGGAGGAAATATTAATATTCAATCCCTTTTCTTGCATAAACCCCTTTATCCCAATAATGTTTTACCGGCTCAATTCTTGAAACAAGATGAGCAATTTCGATAATCTTTGGATGCGCATTGCGCCCTGTCAATACAATTTCCATCTCATCCGGTTTACTTTTTAAAACTTTTATAACTTCATCAACATCTAAAATGCCCATATCAATAGCAATATTGGCCTCATCCATAATAATAAGCTGATATTCATCATTTTTTACGGCTTTTTTTACAAGATTCCAGCCCTTTTTAATTTTTTTATGGTCTTGTTCATTTTCGTTTGATTTATAAATTACTCTGTCTAAACCGGCCTGCACAATTGTCAGATTATCAGCAATTTTTTCCGATAGTTGACGAAATGAATTTAATTCTCCGTAGTCATTTCCACCTTTTGTAAACATTACAATCAGAACTTTCCAATCTCTGCCCAATGCACGCATTGCAAGGCCCAATGATGCGGTAGTTTTACCTTTTCCATCCCCTGTGTAAACCTGTATGTACCCATGCTGATCCCAGTTTGGGTTTATTAATTTCATCTGTTTATATTCTGTCATGGTATTTTTTATTATATAGTAAAAATATGATTGATAAAAATGAACTTCGCATAAAAGCAAAAAATATACGCAAAAATCTTCCGATGAAAGAAATTTCTGCGCAATTAGCCACATTGATAAAACAAAATGAGTTATATAGAAATGCCAAAAATATCATGTTGTTTTATCCGACACAATTTGAAGTTGATTTAAGAGAATTACTTAATGACAATAAAAACTTTTATCTGCCAAAAGTCGATAATGAAGAACTTTTGGTCTCTCCTTATTGTGAAAATTTAAAAAAATCTTCTTACGGCATATATGAACCATGCTCAAATCCCGTGAATGCTGAGATTTTGGATTTGGTAATTGTTCCTGCTTTAATGTGCGATAAAAACGGCTATCGTCTGGGATATGGCGGCGGATTTTATGACAGATTTATCTCAAAATACGGCGAAAATTTCACAACAATCTGCCCTATACCAAAAGAATTATTTGCAGAAAACTTGCCCACAGATAAATTTGACCAAAAAATTGATTTCATAATAAAAACTGTTTAAACATAAAAAGAGGTCTTGATTAAAATAATCAAGACCCTTTTGTAAAACTATTCAGTAAAAACTATTTTACAAGTTCTTTGAATTTTTTACCAGCTGAGAAAGCAGGAACTTTCTTAGCAGCGATTTTCAAAGTAGCACCTGTTTGTGGGTTTCTGCCTGTTCTAGCAGCTCTTTTGCGAGCTTCGAAAGTACCGAAACCAACTAAAGTAACTTTGTTACCTTTTTTAACAGTTTTTTCAATAGTATCTAAAGTAGCAGCCAAAATGCTTGCAACTGCTTTTTGAGAAACTTTTGATTTTTTTGAAATTTCTTTTACTAATTCTTCTTTGTTCATTATGAACCTCCTTCTTCCTAATACCACGGGAAACCATTTTCCGCAGTTCATGTATAATCGACAGGGCTATTATAGCACTTTACCTTTTGCTGTCAAGTGTTTTTAAAAAATATATTTCTAAAAATCAATAATAATATATATTCAGAGATATCAAATTTTAATTTTTTCTTATTAATACTCTTTTTCCATAGAATTTGGATAATCCTGTAAAAAATATTTATATAATTCGTCTAATTTATCGCATATGAAATCAACTTTATCTTTTACTAAAGTTATTGCTTTCGCATCGGCATTTACTATCTGTTTGGAGTGCATCATTATTGTATCCCTGCACAAATCGCCAAGCATGCACGCAGAACCTTTCACCCGAATGATATCATCTTTCAGAAACTGATAATTTTCTTCAATTATTTCAGACAGAACACTTTTTTCAGCCACAATTTTCTCCTTTGTATAAACTGTTACTTTGTTTAATGAACATAATACTGTAGTTATCCATATATGGATAACTATACATTATTATAAATCTTATTATGTATATATGCAACGAAAAGACGAAAAGACTTTACATTTAAGGAATAGACTCGGGGAATTAATTAAAAATACTCGTATCAACACTACAAAATTATCTGCGAATAAATTTTCTAATGAATATGATATCGGTAACGGAAATATGTCAAGAATAGAAAATGCTAAAGTCGATTGTAAGTTTATAACATTATGGAAGATAGCTGAAGCGCTTGGAATGAAACCATCTGAATTTGTAAAACAACTCGAAAATAAATTGGGCAAAGATTTCAAACTAATTGATGAATAAATATCATTCATTCGGGCTATTACATGATAATAAAATGTGTTAAAATATAATTATGAAGAAGATTATAATTATATTTGGAGTCTTATTAATAAATATATTGTTGGCAAATCCTTGCCATGCAATAAAAATCGGATTATTAACAAATGTTGAGCGGGCAGGAGTCGGTACAGATGTTGCCGGGCGAATGATAAGTGTTTACACCAATAAAACCGTTGCAACAACTCAGGCAATGAAAGGTTATATTCTTGTTCCGTACAAGGGACAAATAGCAGTTGAAAGCAATGGACAATACACCCCCTTAAATACGGATGCACTTGTTTTAAGAACGGATACAACGGGTTTTGTCAGCACAAAAGGCAAATGGTACAGAGGAAAACTTTTAATAAAAAATATTAACGGCGGCCTCACGGTAATCAATGATATAAGCGTTGAAGAATATATAAGAGGTGTTGTTCCGACAGAAATGTCCCCCTCATGGGAATATGAGGCATTGAAAGCTCAGGCGATTGCAGCAAGAAGTTTTGCACTTGCAAATTTGGGGAAACAGGCAAAATACGGTTATGATTTAAAAGATAATACCGAAGATCAGGCCTATGGCGGAGCATCAAACGAAACAGATAAAACAAACCGTGCAGTTGATGAAACCGAAGGATTGGTTTTGACTTATGATATGAAAATTATTTCTGCATATTACAGTGCATCAGCAGGCGGATACACTAATACAAATGCATGGGGAGGAGCAAATCTTCCTTACTTACATTCCGTATTCTCATTTGATGATAACGTAGCAAAAAACGGTCATGGGGTAGGAATGAGTCAGCACGGTGCAAATAATCTTGCAAAGCAGGGTTATAACGCATACCAAATTTTACAGTATTTTTACCAGAATGTTAAATTTGCAAAATTAAACAATGAAGTTTAGAAATTGACTTCAATTCTTGTACCATCGAATAAAGCAGGATTTTTATCTGAAAAAATTACCTTATCCCCATTGTGATAAAAAACTTTTTCGTTGTTTACTTTTTGAATCTCTTTACCTGTGAATCTTTCTAACAATTGATATAAAAAGTTCGCTTGTCTTTTGTTCAGAGAAAGCATTTCATCTTCTTTGCCCATATCATTTGCTATAAGCTTAATCAGTTTATCTTGTGCCTGTGTTGTAACATAATTCTTAGATGAACTGATTGATTTATTCCAGGTAGTTATTATCATATTCCCTTGAAAAGATACGCTATTCATGTATTTTCTCCTTGCTATTTTCCATGAGTAAAACATTAAAAAAATTTTTTTTGCGCATGATTTTTAACATGTTATAATTATTTACAATATGGCAAAAAACAAAAGAAAAATAAGCATATTAGGTTCAACGGGCTCAATCGGAACTCAGGCACTTGAAGTTATTGATAAAATTGCCGATAAATTCGAAATTATCGCGCTTACAGGCGGCAATAATACAGATTTGCTAAAACAACAATGTGAAAAATATAAACCAAAATATGTTTGTTCCAATGACAAAAATTTCAAAATTAACGGAATAAAAACTTTGTACGGCAATGACGGACTTGAAGAAATTTGCTCAAACAAAGAAAATGACATTATTCTTGTAGCCGTTTCCGGTAAAATCGGACTTAAGCCCACACTAAAAGCAATTGAGAATGGAATTGATATTGCACTTGCCAACAAAGAAACACTTGTAATGGCAGGTGATATAGTTATGGCTAAAGCAAAAGAAAACGGAGTAAAAATAATTCCTGTCGACAGTGAACATTGTGCTATTCATCAATGTATAAAAAATATTACTCAGGTTGATAAACTCATAATTACCGCAAGCGGGGGACCGTTTTTGCGAAAAACCGTTGAAGAAATGCACAATGCAACAGTAAAACAGGCACTTTCACATCCCAGATGGAACATGGGTAAAAAAATTACAATAGACAGTGCAACATTGATGAATAAAGGATTGGAAGTAATTGAAGCACATCATTTATTCGGAATGGATTATGATGATATAGAAGTTGTTATACATCCTCAAAGCATTGTACATTCGGCAATTGAATACAAAGACGGTAGTGTAATTGCTCAACTTGGTTTACCGAGTATGCACATTCCTATTCAATACGCAATTACTTATCCTGAGCGCTTTGAGGGCATAAAATCAAAAAGTTTCAGTTTTAGTGAAATCGCAAGGTTGGATTTTGAAAAACCTGATTACAGCAAATTTCCGGCATTAAAACTTGCTTATGATGCAGGAAAACTTGGCGGGAGCGCAACAGTTTGCATGAACAGTGCAAATGAAGAAGCCGTTTTTGCATTCCTTGACGGAAAGATTAATTTAGGTGATATTTATAAAATTACTGCAGAAATCACTCAAAAACACACTATAATCAAAAATCCGTCAATAGATGAAATTTTTGAAACAGATAATGAAATAAGAATTAAAACAAAAGAATTGATTAAAGGGATATAAAATGTTCGATAATTTAAGTGAAAAATTACAAAATATAATAGCAAAAACTCAGGGAAATGCCGAATTAACACAGGACAATATGCAGGATGCATTGCGTGAGATTCGCAGGGCATTGCTTGAGGCGGATGTTAATTTGAGAGTTGTAAAAGCATTTATTTCGGCAATAAAAGATAAAGCCGAAGGTGAAAATGTATTATCAGGCGTTAATCCGGGGCAGCAACTTGTAAAAATAGTCAATGACGAGCTTGTGGAACTTTTGGGGAAAGAACTGAAACCACTGGATTTGTCTGGACATCCGTCAATAATTATGATGCTTGGGCTTCAGGGTTCAGGGAAAACAACATCAAGTGCAAAACTTGCGGTAAAACTTAAAAAAGAAGGTAAAAATCCGCTGCTTGTTGCATGTGACGTTTATCGTCCCGCTGCGATTTCACAATTACAAACTCTTGGTCAGGAAATCGGATGTGAGGTATTTACCATCCCAGACAGCAAAGACGTTCAAAATATAGTCCAAAGTGCATTAAATTACTCAAAAGAAAACGGATTTAATGTTCTTATTCTTGATACTGCCGGAAGATTGCAAATTGATACCGATATGATGGCTGAACTCTTAATTATAGACAGAGTTTTCAGACCGAATGAAAAACTTTTGGTAATTGATTCAATGACAGGGCAAGAGGCAGTTAATGTAGCCGAAAACTTTGATGCGCAAATCGGTTTAACAGGTCTTGTTTTAACCAAATTAGACGGCGATTCAAGAGGAGGGGCGGCTTTATCC
>CACXAK010000029.1 GCA_902765655.1 uncultured bacterium
AATATTATAATGGAAATTACATATACATGTAATATTTTGAGGTAAAATTCTTTTATACCAAACTCTGTTGACATAATCATTTATCCAAATCGTTTTATAGTACTGCTGATTTTCATAAGGAAACAAAAACCACATTTGATGTTTATTTTGATAATGCACCCCAAGTGTATTTTTTAATCTTGTCCCATCAAATTTTTCGAATTCAGGAGAAATATTTTCAGATATTGATGAGCCCAAACGTATTTGATTTAATTCCCCAACCTGCTCAAGAGCATAGATACCGTTACTTAAAAAATACTGCTTATTATCAACATTTAAAATAGAATTTGGGCTTATTGTACCTTTATCAGCAAAAGGAATAATCCTGAAATCCGCAGGACTTGTTCCCTGCAATAAATATACTTTGTCTTTTTTATAAATTGAAAGACAATCTTTATAATTATGCATCCCTGTAATTTTTGAAGTATCAGTATAAAAATCATTTATATAGCCGGCATCATCAGGTTCCGTAAAATTATCATAAGTTCCAAGCGCTGAATAATATATTGTAGAATCATTTGCAGCCCAAACTCTGCCCTGATAAACTGCGATACAGTCAGGATAAACATATTCATCATCAAAATCTCTTAAATTACAATCCTCTATTGTATACTCCGCATCATTTTTTATATAAAACATAGCATCGGATTCAGTTGCAATAAGTATTCCATACAAAAAACACGCGAATTTTACATTTGTACCAGATAATGTTTTATTTAATAAGGTAAGTTCATTTTGCACTTCATCATAAATATAAATTTTCCCGCTTTGAGTTGTAATGACAAGTTTATATGTATCATCAGATTCCATTTCATGCATACCTGTAATACTATCTTCCTCAGGCAGCTCAAATAACAAAGTATTACCCTTTTGTTTAATAATTCCTTTATTTGTATAGATTTCTATATTTTTTGAATCGGCCCAGGGCAGTCGGCCTTTGTGAATTCCGAGTTCGGTTTTAGTTGAATTGAGATTTATACCTCCTGACAAGTCAAAATAATTAATGTCCATATTTAACCTCCAAAATATTTTTGTTTGTACCAGCGAATCTTTGAACGTATAAAACTTCCTATATCATCTTTTGGGATCCAGGAATAAGGCGGGAGAAAAATTATATCTATTTTCCCGAAACTTGAAGTTTTCGGATTCTTTTGTCCAAATTCATAATGCGTCATCACATTTGACGGGTTAATTTCTATTGAATATTTTTGGCAAAGCTGCGCACAAAGTTTCATACAACTTTCAAATTGAGCAACTGTTATAGGATAATCCCCGCAATAAAAATTGTTTTTAAAACCGGCCATTGCACACATAGCAACCCCGATTGAACCTGTATTGCCCCCGCCTGTATGTGCAGCATATATTCCGTCCTGACAATTTATATTATCTTCCGGTTTATATATCCCTGAATATATTTTTCCGTTTTTGTCAACCAAATAGTGATAACATTGTTTTTCATGCTGAGTCGGATAATATGTTCCCGCACTCCAGTGAATTATTATTCTCTTTATTTGCATTTCAATCTTTTTCCCTTTTCCCATTTCGGATATTCTTTATAGTAAATTGCAACTGCATGCGCCCTGGTGTATGCATTCATTTTATTCATCATCGATGTAATGTAAGAATGAACAGTACCTTGTCCAATGCCAAGTTTTTTTGCTATTTCTTTTTCGACTAAACCATTTGCGATGCACAACAGCACATCGTGTTCACGCTGTGATAAATTCATAAACTTCCTTTTTGAACTACTTTTTAATATTACATTAAGCATTTTTAGTATCGCTTAATAATATTTCCGCTCTAAAAAAAAATAAAAGGGGACATCATAGGAGGGAGAATCCCCTTTTGACTAATTAGAGTATTGGAATGTTAGGGTTAATATTAAAATTTCGTTTTTCAAGATTACATATACAGTATAATTATTTATTAAAAAAATAAAATTCCTCTTTTCCGATACTACTATTTAGTATGGGAGAATAATGAAAAAAACTCATACCACCCGTATCTTACACGTTTTAATAACAAAAAAGAGATTTCAAAAATTTTTGAAATCTCTTTTATAATAATTTATTAATTTTTATTTATTCAGCTATTGCAGGTTTTTTAGGTGCATTTGCTCGCTCTGTCCAAAAATCAACCAGCATTGAACAGAAGAAAATACTTGAATATGTACCTATCAACACACCGAGCATCATAGCAAGGACGAAATCTTTTGTCGTGACCCCGCCAAAGAAATACAATGCCGCTAAAGCAAGAACTGTTGTCATTGAAGTATTGATACTTCTTGTGAATGTCTGTTGAACAGAAGCATCAACTATTTCACCAAAAGACATTTTCTTTCCATGATATCTGAGATTTTCTCTGATTCTGTCATATACAACGATAGTGTCATTAACAGAATAACCAATAACCGTAAGCATTGCCGTCAAAAATAATCCGTCAACTTCTACATTAAAGAACAATCCTAACAATGAAAATGCGCCCATTACAAATGTCACGTCATGAATTAAGCCCAAAATAGCGCTTACCGCATATTTAAACTCAAATCTGAATGAAATATATGCAATAATACCAATTATTGCGGCAAGTAATGCGATAAATGACATTCTGAACAATTCAGAACTCAATGTCGGTCCGACAGATGTAAATTGAACCATTTGTGCATCACTATAATCTTTTTTAATAACTTCTGCAATCTTATCGGCGGTATCAGAACCTTCATCAATAAATTTTGTTCTGACCGAAATCATAGAATTGGCTTTCGCATCTTCATCTTTAGAAGTTCCTTTTAAAACCTGAACATAAGCGCTCGGGATTCCTGCTTTAGTCAAATTTGTTTGTATAGTACCGACATCCTTATGGTCAACATCTGCGCTTGTTTCATATTGCAAAATTGAACCGCCTGTATAATCAATACCAACTCTCACAGGTGAATGTGTAGGATAATTCATCATTGAATATATCATAGCAATGATGCCCGGTAAGAGTAATACGGCTGATAAACACATCCATAGAACTCTGTACTTGACAACATGTATTCCGTTCTTATTAAAATTAAACATTTTTATCTACCTCTTACTCTTAATCTAATATACCAAATCTTGCTTTTTCACGTTTTGTTTCTTCAAACACGGCTGCCTGCCCGATTTCTTCTTTTCTCAAACCAAACAATGCCGGATATTTGAGTTCGCCTGTACCGAATATCAAATGCATAAAGTTTCTTGTAACGGTAATTGCCGTAAACAATGAAACAATAATACCGATAAACAGTGTCAGCGCAAATCCTTTAACAACACTTGTACCCAGGAAATAAAGAATAACGCAGGTAAGCATTGTTGTCATGTTTGAATCGATAATACTTGTCCATGCTCTGTCAAAACCGGAGTTAATAGCGGTAAATAAATTCCTTCCGGCCCTTAATTCTTCTTTAGTTCGCTCAAATATCAAAATGTTAGCATCAACTGCCATACCTATACTTAATACGAAACCTGCAATACCAGCAAGAGTGATTACGACACCAAATGCCTTAAACAAAGCAAACAGAATTAAACCGTAAATAATTAATGCCGTATCAGCAATAACCCCGGGTAATCTGTACATTAAAAGCATAAATAACATTACAAGCCCGATACCGATTACACTTGCAGTTTTGTATTTCTCAATACTAACTGCCCCTAAAGTAGGACCAACCGTGTTTTCCTGAATAATCTTTGACGGAACAGGTAAAGCACCTGCTTTTAACAAATCAACCATCGATTTTGCTTCTTCAGGAGAAAAACCTGATTCTCCGCCGCCTGAAATTTCGGCTCTGCCGCCATAAATCGGCTCGTTGATAACAGGAGCGGAAATTTCTTCTCCGTCAAAATAGATTGCCATTGGCTTTCCAACCCATTTTTCGGTTAATTCTCCGAATTTCTGAGCACCTTTAGCATTAAATTCCAAAGATACAGTCCATTGACCTGCCTGATTTGTACCAATATTAGCATCTTTTAAATCTTCACCTGTTAAACCTGCGCTTTCCCAAACAGGAGCTTTTGTTTTTGGATCTCTTGCCTGAAGATTCCCATCCATAACAGGCTGTTTAAATTCTAATTGTGCGGTTTTACCAAGAATTCTTTCAGCTTCTTTTGAATTCATAACACCGGGGATTTCAATTAATAATCTTTTATCTCCAACCTGTGCAACACTCGTTTCTGATACCCCTAATTTATTAACACGTTTTTCAATCGCTGTTTGTAAACGATTCATTGTATCAGGAGTAATTTTTCTTATTGAATTTGTTGTCTGAGCTTCAAGAACAATTCTTGAACCGCCGACCAAATCAAGTCCGAGTTTTGTAGGTATTTTGCAAACAGTAATTATAGACGCAATTACAATTGCAACAATTACCCAGAACATAATTAATTTGTTTTTCAATTTTCTACCCTCTTATATGTGTACTATTTTATATATTTTAATACAATCATTCTGAACTTGTTTCAGAACTTCACCCTCACCCGAATTTCTAAACTCCCAAGTTCGTTAAGAAATTCTACCCTCTCCCATAGGTAGAGGGTAAAGAGTTATTTTATTCCCCGTTTTCAAGTTCTATTTTTACCTGATCAATCACCCTGAAAAGAACGATTTTTTCATCTTCATTCAGCACCACCAATGGCTTTCTTACATATTCCTCAATCAGACCTTTGTATTTCAAAGCTGCCTTCACAGGAATCGGATTTGGAGCCATAAACATTTGTCTGAATACAGGATAAAGTTTTTTATGCATATTTCTTGCAGCCAAAACATCTCCTGATTTAAAGTTACGAATCATTGACTTAATTTCTTTGCCAAATAGATGTGACGCAACGGAAATTACCCCTCTCGCACCAAGAGAAAGCATCGGCAATGTAAGGGAATCATCCCCTGAATATATTGCAAAATTATCAGGACAATAGCTTCTGATTTCGGTAACTTTATCCATGTCTCCAAAACTTTGTTTGATACCAACAATATTTTCATAAGTTGATGCCAAATAAGCCACTGTTGATGGTTCAATAGATATACCTGTTCTTGATGGAATATTATACAAAATGATCGGCAAATCAGTTGATTTTGCTATCGCTTCATAATGTTCTATCAACCCAAGCTGATTAGGTTTATTATAATAAGGAACCACAGATAAAATTGCATCTGCTTCTTCTTTTTGAGCATTTTTTGAAAACTCAACAGCCGTTTTTGTGCAGTTTGAACCGGCACTTAAAATAATTCTTGCTTTATTTGCAACCGCATGTTTTACGGTACTTACCAACTCTCTTTCTTCTTCATTAGTTAATGTTGGAGATTCTCCGGTTGTTCCGGCAACCAATATTGCATCACTGCCGTTTTCCACTAAGTATTTTGCAAGTTTTTCGGCTCCGTCATAATCTATTGTGCCATTTTCATTCATAGGAGTAACCATAGCTGTTATAACTTCACCGCAATCAAATCTTGTCATATATATCCCTCGTCTTTATAATTATACGAGTTAATTATATTACAAATATAGACAATTAAGCAATTATTAAGATAATTTTAATAATTAAAATGAAATTTCTGATAAAACTTCGGTTGATTTGATTTTTTTTGGACTTTTCTTTTCTATATAATTTTTCAAAACATCAAAAGTAACTTCGCATACTTTCTCATTCGCTTTTTTTTCAAATTCGCCGCAAAAATCAAAATCATTCGAGGACATTTGCTTAAAAAATTCACACAATTTTGCAGGCATTTTTTTCTTTGAATAAGGTACCCTGTCAAGACAATCCCTGCAAACTATTCCTCCAAGGTCAGGAACAAAATAAACTTCTTCCCCTGAGGTTTCATGCCTGCAATTTAAACAATTATCCAATTCAAGAGAAAAGCCGGAAACAGTCATCATTTTTAACTGAAACTTAATCACAGCAATTAATAATTCTACTTTATTTTCAGCATTTGACACAGCATTCAAAGTCTTATACAACAAATCATACACAGACATTGAAGAAGGATCTTCTTCCAGTCCGAAATTATTTACCACTTCCGCAACATACATCGAATAAAAAATTTTATCCAAATCAGATCTTGTTTTTTTGAAAGTATCAAGACTTTCTGCCTGACAGATTGTACTGAAATTTCGTCCTTTTCTGAGCATCACAGTATTTGCAACGAGCAAATCCATCCTTGCGCCCAATTTACTTTTCGGTTTTTTAACACCTTTTGCTATCCCTTTTATAAGCCCTTTTTCTTTTGAATACATAACAATTATTTTGTCCGATTCACTAAGATTATATGCTTTTAAATTTATAGCATCGGTTATGTAGTTATTTTGCATTTCCTTCCCAAGTGAATTTTATATTTTACTGTTTACACCGGTTCCGTGATATACCCCTCTTATCATCTGTTCAAGTTCCTGCTTAGAATCAGAATAATACAGAGCCGTTTCTTTTGAAATTTTGCCTTCTTCATACAATCTGTATAAAGACATATTCATAGTAACCATATTGTTATAAGAGCCCTGTTTTACAAGGTCGTAAACCTGCTCTAATTCATCTTTTGCAATGAAATCAATAACCGGCGGAGTTACAACAAGAATCTCGGGAGCAGGCAGTCTGGAATCTCCTTCAACAGTCGGGACAAGTTTTTGGGCAATTGTTCCGCGTAATGTAGCAGCAAGCTGCTGTCTGACAAAATTTCTTTCATTCGGTTCAAAGAAATTTACAATTCTGTTTACGGTTTGAACAGCATCATTAGTGTGAATGGTAGATACAACCATGTGTCCTGTTTCTGCCGCATTTAAAGCGGCCTCAACTGTTTCTCTGTCACGAATTTCCCCAATAAATATTACATCAGGATCCTGCCTCAGGGCATATTTAATCCCGTCAGTAAAAGATGGGGTGTCAATCAATAATTGTCTTTGAGAAACTATTGATTTTTTATTTGTATAAATAAATTCAACAGGATCTTCAATTGTGACAATATGTTTTGCATATTTTTCATTAATATAATCAATTAAAGCTGCAATTGTTGTTGATTTACCTGAACCGGTAGGTCCTGTAATCAATACAAGCCCGTTATTAAAATCTGCAAAGTTTTCTATTGTTTTTGGTAAAGCTAATTCCTCAAAAGATTTTATATTGTACGGAATAACTCTGAATACAACGGCATTTTTAGCCAATTGATGGCTCATATTAACTCTGAATCTCGAGAACTGAGGAATTTCATAAGAAAAATCAATATCAAAAAAACGGGTAATTCTGTCTTTTAAATGTTCCGGAGCAATTTTATCTATTGTTGAATTTAAATCTTCATCCGTCAAAGGCGGGAGATTTATTCTCATAATTTGTCCTGCAACTCTTATTGCAGGGCGTTCACCAACACTCAGATGAATATCCGAAGCCCCAACAGTTACCGCTTGTCTTAAAAAATCATCAATAAAAAAAGTTTTATCAGCCATATTATATTTTCCTTAAATAATCACATTCGCCTTAAAATCAAAACGAAACATAATATATATATATCATTTTTTTACATTTTGTACAAGATTATTTCATGATAAAATTTCCTTATTGGAATTATGCTTGATATAGAAAAATTAAGGGATTATTTACAAAACAAAAATTTTATGATGTGCATAACATCTGCAGCATTTATGCTGGGAATATTGTCTTATTTTTCGCAAAAAGAAATAATATCAGCAATAACAATAACAACAATCCTGATAATTTTATTCATTACAAAAATTTTTGATATCAAAAGAACAATAATATTAATTTTTGCTTTCTACATCGGATTTGCAATTACTTTTATAAGAGTGAAAAATACCGATGAACTAATCAGCATCGCACCTGTAAATTCAAGCTTTTACGGGAGAATAGTAAGTATCCCGAACAGTACAGAAAAAGGAAAAGCAAAATTCTTTTTTGAAGTTGAAAAAGCAGGGAACAAAAATTTTACCGGTAAAACCCTTGTAACAGTAACAGCCGAACCGAATAATATTACAAAATTAAACATCGGACAAAAAATTACTATTAACGGAAATCTGAGAAGACCGTTTAATTCCACTAATCCTGCGCAATTTGATTATTCATCTTATTTAAAAAATTTTGGAGTATTTACGGTTTTATATTCTGCCGACAACAAAATAAAAGTCGCAAATGAAGAAATGAATGTAAAATGGAAATTTTTATACAATCTGAATAATTTGAGAAATTCCATACTAAAAACACATTCTAAATATCTTAAAAGCCCGAACCTTGAAATTCTGGGAGGAATAATATTTGGAGATGATGCAGTTGCCCCGCCCGATTATATCAAAAATTCTTTCATAAATTCCGGCTTATTGCACATTCTTGCCGCATCAGGGATGAATGTCGGTTTTATATTTTCTTTTTGGTTTTTTATAATGATGTTTTTTAAAGTGCCGTACAAACCAAGTATTATTTCCGGAATGTTTCTTGTTGCAGGATACACGCTTATGACAGGCCTTGGGCCGTCGGTTGTAAGAGCCGCTTTAATGTTAATCTTTGTACTTACAGGAAAATTAATTGACAGAGATGCTCATACAATATCATTATTGTCTTTTGTTGCGGTACTAATGCTCTTATATAATCCGGCATACATAAATGATATTGGTTTTCAGCTGTCATTTCTTGTGACATTCGGTCTTTTAACCACGGCAAATATTTTAATACAAAAAACGGACAAAATTCCCAATCAGATTTTATCAGCTGTATTAATTCCTGTTGTTGCCCAAATATGGGTTGCCCCTGTACAAATGTTCTATTTCAACACTTTCAGCCTTTATGCAATTTTTGCTAATATATCTTCATCTGTATTATTATTTATAATCAGTTTTACCGGTTTTATAAGTTCTATTCTTGCAATAATAAAACCGATAGCCGATATTGTGTGCAGGACTACTGATTTTGTAAATAATTACCTTATCAATATCCTTATACAGATATCTGATTTCTTTGGTAATTTACCTCACAGTTTGATTCAGACAACACACCCTTATCTTATACAAATAATTGCATACTACGTAATGCTGCTAGCAGTAACTTTTTTGATTAAATTTGACAAATATAAACAAGCTTTTATTACGCTGATTACTGTTTCAGTAATTATAATTGTATCAACAATAAATATCCCGGACAAAAACCTTGAAATTATTGCATTTGATGTTCAAAATGCAGACAGCTTTCTGATTAAAACCCCCGAAAATAAATACTTTATGATTGATACAGGTAAAGCCCCATATAAAAGTTCTAATTCACAGGCAAAAATTATCATGCTCAAATATATGAAAGATTTGGGAATTAAAAATCTTGAAGGACTGATTGTGACGCACTTTGATAACGACCACGCAGGCGGAACATCAGATATTATACAGAACACAAAAGTCAATAAATTGTATTTCAATACAACCCAAACAAATACTCAGACTGCAAAAGATATTTTTAAAAATGCTGAAAAATGTCATCAAAAATGGGAAATTGCACAAAATAATAAAGTAATTTACCAAGAACCTGATCTTAAAATTTATACATTCAAAGCTGAAATTAAAGGGAAAGATGAAAGTAACGGGAATTCAATAATAACACTTTTGTCTTACAAAAATTTTGATATGCTTTTTATGGGTGATGCGGGCATTGAATCTTTTGAACAAATCAAAAATTTTATTCCAAATAACATAGAAGTACTGAAAGTCGGACACCACGGAGGCCCAAATGTCGTAAATCAACAAATGACAGAGCATCTTAACAATAAAATTTCATTGATTTCAACAGGATTAAATTATTTCGGTCATCCGAATAAAGGCACTTTAGATATCCTGAGAAACACATATATCGCAAGGACTGATTTTTTAAATTCCATAAAAATCTCCACTGACGGTAATCAATATGCAATGTACTCTTATGATAATCAATCAAAGAAATATAAATTTAAAAAATTATTTATTATAGATTAAAATCAGCAGTGAATGTATATTGCGCAGGACCGATTAAGAAAATATCATGCTCTGAATCATCTTTTGAGCCGTTCCATTCAACATTCACAACCCCGCCAGGCAGATTTACTTTTACACTATTTTCTGTAAAATCATTCAAAACAGATGCAACAACACTTGCACAGGCACCCGTTCCGCATGCTAACGTTATTCCGCATCCATTCTACGTTTGTTTTTTCAGGGAAAAAAGAATGTTTTTCCAAATCAGGCCCATATTTTACAGCCATATCCATTGGATTATCTTCAGTAAATATTACACAATGCGGATTTCCCATTGACACAGGATTTATTTTAAAATTCCCTATTTTTCTTTCACCCCTGAACGGAATTTTTTCATCTTCTAAAATTGGCTTGCCCATATTAACTTTAATCAGACCATCGTCAAGAATTTCAGGACTTTTGATTCCGGCAAGTGTTT